>JBGPVQ010000063.1:0-10351 GCA_041491785.1 Gemmatimonadota bacterium
GTGAGCCCCCGCCCCCCGCGGCGCTGCTTCCGGTAGGTGGACACTGCGATCCGCTTGATGTAGCCCGAGTGGGATATGGTGATGACCATGTCCTCTTCGGCGATCAGATCTTCGACCGAAAACTCGTCCTGGTCGGGGATGATCTCGGTGCGCCGCTCGTCCCCGTAGTCCTTGGCGACTTCCGCCATCTCGGCCTTGAGGATCCCCATCCGCTTCTCCCGGCTCTTGAGGATGCTCTTGAGCTCGCTGATGATGCCACGGACCTCCTTGAGCTCGGCCTCGAGCTTGTCGATCTCGAGCCCGGTGAGCTTGGCGAGCCGCATGTTGAGGATTGCGTCGCTCTGCTTCTCGGAGAAGGCGAACCGGGCCCGGAGCTTGCCGTCCGCCTCCGCGGAGTCCGCGGAGCCCCGGATGATCTTGATGACCTCGTCGATGTTGTCGACCGCGATCTTGAGGCCCTCGAGGATGTGGGCCCGATCTTCGGCGGCGGTAAGATCGAACTGGGTCCGGCGGACGATGATGTTGTGGCGGTGCTCGACAAAATGTTCCAGCAGCTCCTTTAGGGGCATCACCTTGGGCTGGCCCTTGACCAGCGCCAGGTTGATGACACCGAAGGTGCTCTGCATGGTGGTGTGCTTGTAGAGCTGGTTCAGCACCACGCTGGGGATCGCGTCGCGCTTGAGCTCGATGACCAGCCGCATCCCGTCGCGGTCCGACTCGTCCCGGGCGTCGCTGATCCCGTCGATCCGCTTCTCGTTCACCAGCGAAGCGATGTCCTTGTGGAGCGTCGCCTTGTTGACCTGGTAGGGGAGCTCGGTGACGACAATGGCGCTCCTCCCGGTCGAGGGTTTTTCCTCGATCCGGGCCCGCGCCCGCATGATGACCTTGCCGCGGCCGGTGGCGTACGCTTCGCGGAGGCCCTGCAGGCCGTAGATGTAGCCGCCGGTGGGAAAGTCGGGGCCCTTGATGAACTTGAGCAGCTCGTCGGGCGCCGCCTCAGGGTGATCCACCAGATGCTCCACCGCCTTGGCCACCTCCCGGAGGTTGTGGGGCGGAATATTGGTGGCCATGCCCACCGCGATGCCGCTGGAGCCGTTGACCAGCAGGTTCGGGATCTTGGAAGGCAGCACGGTGGGCTCCTGCAGCCGGTCGTCGAAATTCGGCTGATAGTCCACCGTGGCCTTGTCGATGTCCTCGAGCATCGCCACCGCGATGCGGGTGAGCCGCGCCTCGGTGTACCGGTACGCCGCCGCGGGGTCACCGTCCACCGAGCCGAAGTTGCCCTGGCCATCCACCAGCGGATAACGGAGCGAGAAGTCCTGCACCATGCGGACCAGCGCGTCATAGACCGACGCGTCGCCATGGGGGTGGTACTTGCCGAGCACGTCGCCCACCACCGTGGCGGATTTCTTGTACGGGCGGCCCGGCACCAGGCCGAGCTCGTTCATCGCGTAAAGAATCCGGCGGTGGACCGGCTTCAAGCCATCCCGCACGTCGGGCAGCGCGCGGGAGACGATCACGCTCATCGAGTAATTGATGAAGCTCTGCTTCATCTCCTCTTCGATGGGCCGGGGCAGAATCCGTTCGCGCGAGTTCGGTGCGGTCATGGGCGTGTGGAGCGGAAGTGGAGGCGCGCCCGGAAGGATCCGGACGACGCTCCAAATATAGCCGGACCGGGGCGCCAGTGGCAACCCGGGCCAAGCGGTGTAACTATTTGCAGGTCAATGAATTATGCTGCCGCCCTGCGCTTGTGGCCCACCAGATAGGTCGGCACGATCCAGAGGGCTCCGATGGTGCCCGCCAGGGTGCCGCCGGCGGTGGCCAGCGCGATGGCGCTGAACAGGCTGTCGGAGTCGGCACCCACCGCGAGCGGCACTAGGCTCGCGAGCGTGGTGAGGGTCACCAGCACGATCATTCCGGCGCGGTCGGCCGCCGCGGCGAGAATGTCGTCCATCGTGAGCCGGGCGGTCCGCCGCTTCTCCAACGCCGCGTCCACCAGCAGGATCGCCTGATGCACCGCGAGGCCCACCACCAGGATCACCCCCACCGCGGCCTCGCGGCTGAACGAGGTCTTGGTGGCCCAGAACGTGGCCGCCACGCCGGCCAGGCAGAGCGGCAGCGAGAGGAATACCATCGCGGCCGCCCACCCGGAGTCGAATACCATCGCCACCGCAAGGATCACCAGGGTGACGCCCGCGCCGAACACCAGCCAGAGTCCCTTGGCGCTGTCGTCCTCCTCCCAGGTGAACTGCTGGTCGCTGACCGAGTAGCCGGCCGGGGCGGAGATCGACTTCATGAAGGCTTCGTGGGTGCGATTGGCGAGTTTCTGCGGACCCCGGAAATCGTAGCTGACGATTCGCAGGTACTGCTGGTCCTCGCGTTCGATCGTCGCCAGCCCCTCCCGCTCGTCCACCGACGCCAGATCGCCCACCCGGACCGGAGCCCGGGTCGGATTGGAGACCAGGGTGGTTCGGAGTTCGTCGAGGGAGCGCTCCCGCGCGCCCTTGGCCTTGAGCGAGACGGTGGTCTCCTCGCCGTCGAACTCGAGCCGCTGCCCGCCCACCGCGCCCTGGACTTCCCGCGCGACGGTGCTGGCGAAGTCCCGGGAGGTGACCCCGGCGCGCGCCAGGGCGGCGCGGTCCGGGGTCAAGATCACGCTCACCGCCCGCTCCGAACCGTAGTAAGCGCCGGCGTTGATGTTGACGTTGCGGACCCGCGAGATCCCCTGGAGTCGATCCTTGAGATCGAGCGCCAGCCGCTCGACGCCGCCGAACGAGTAGCCCAGCAGTTTGATCCGGAAGGCAACCGAAGCGCTGCCGCCCCCATTGAAGAATCCCGGGCCCTTGCCGCTCACGTTCACCGAGGCGCCGCCCACCAGCACCGCGCGCTCGGTCATTTCCTCCTGCATCCCCAGCGGGAGCGCGGTGAGCGCCGCGGCGTTGTCGAAGGTCACTTGCAGCTGGGCGAAGGACCCGCCGCCGCGCGCCTCCACCTTCTCGACTCCGGGGCGCCCGACCGCGATCCGCTCGAATTCCTGGATGCTGCGGTCGAGACTTCCGGGGTCGGAACCACGGGGAAAACCCAGGTAGACGCTGAGGGTGGTGCGCTGGCCGTACCAGTTCCCGAACGACGACCGCGGCACCCGCTTGACGAAGCCCCAGGTGACCACGCCGAGGAGGGCCATGGTCACCCCGATCGAGATCCGGCGCCAGCGGAGCAGTGGGGCCAGGGTCGCGAGGTACACCCGGTGCAGCCCCGGCCACGCCGCGGGCCCGCCCTCGCCCACGCCGACGGCGGGGATCATCACGATCGAGGAGAACACCGACCAGACCAGCGCCAGCGCGAACGCCGCCGCGAACGGCACGAAGGCGGCGCGGGCGTTGCCCTGTAGATAGAGGAACGGGAACAGCACCACCAGCGTGGTGAGCGTCGAGCCCACCACGGCGCGCGAAATCCGGCTTCCCGCCGCCGCGCGGGCCTCGGCGGTATTGGCCACTCGCCGGAGCCGGTCCACCACCACCACGCCGTCCTGCACCAGAATTCCGATTCCCATCCCGAGGCCGGCGAGGGTGAGCAGATTGGCGGGGATCTTGAGGAGAAAGAGTCCGAGGGCCGTGCCGGCGATCGCGATGGCGGCGCTGCCCATGACCAGCGCCACCGGGCGCAGCCGCCGCATGCCGATCAGCAACACCAGAGTGACCGCCGCAAAGGCGACGGCCCCCCGAATGACCAGGCCGCGGAGCTGTTTGCCCAGCTCGATGCTTTCGTCGGATTCCAGTTTGACCGTGACGCCGGGGGGCAGGATCCGCAGGATATCCGCCAATGCCGTCCGAACCCGGGCCGCGGTCTGAATCACGTCCGCGCCGGGGAGGCGAGTGATCTCGAGCCCGACCGCCGGTACCCCGTTGAGCCGGGAAAAGAACCCCCGGGTGTCCTCCTCGGGACGCACCGAGGCGAGCTCGCCCAGCAGGAAGACCCGTCCGCTGGGCGCGCGGACCGGGAGCTGCTCCAGATCCTGATAGGCGTGGGGCTGGTCCCGCAGCACCACGGTCCGCTGGGTGGCTCCTTCGCGCTCCTCCCCCAGAGCCTGAACCATCCGGGCCCCGGCCAGCGCCAGGGAGAGATACGCCGGCGGAATGTCGAGCTGCCGGAGCCGCTGGACGTCGTACGCTACTGAGACCCCGAGCTCGGCGGAGCCGAACGGCTGCACGTTGGACACCCCCGGCACCGCGGTGAGGCGGGGCGCCAGCTGCTCGCGCGCCAGCCGGGTGAGCGTACCCGGAGTGTAGGGGCCGGACAGGGAGTACTGGAGCAGCGGCTGCTCGGTCAATTCCTCGGGGACGTAGTTGGACACCTGCGGCGCGGTGGCACCCTGAGGAAAGAGGCTGTCGCTGCGGAGCAGCTCCAGGCGCTCGTGGATGGCCAGCCGGGTCAGTTGCACGTCGGCGTCGGGCTCCAGCTCGACGTCGATCCGAGCCCCCCGCTCGTCGGACCGGCTGTTCACCTTGCGCACCCCGCGCACCGCCTGCACCGCGGCCTCGATCGGGGAGGTGACGTAGGTCTCGAGGAGCTCCGCCGACGCGCCCGACCAGGTGGCGCTGACCCGGAGGCGGGGAAGCTCGACGCTGGTCCTGGTGGCCAGCGGCAGCTTGGTGAATGCCACCCCGCCCGCCAGGACCAGCGCGCCGCCGAACGCCCAGATGACGGCGGGACGGGTGGAGGCCCACTTGATCATTTGGCCCGGGCCTCCTTCCGGCGCTCCATCCACGCGTAGGCCGTCGGCAGGAGGAAGAAGGTCACCAGCAAGGCCGAGATGCTCCCGCCGATCACGCCCGCCGCGAGCGGCCGGTAGAGCGCGCCGCCGCTGCCCCAGCCGAACACCAGCGGCAGCACGCCGGTGACCGTCGTGATCGAAGTCATCGCGATGGCGCGGAGCCGCTGCCGCCCGCCCAGGAGCACCGACTCCTCGATCGAGTGGCCCTGCTCCCGGAAGCGGCGGATCGCGTCCAGCTTGACCACCGCCTCGTTATCCGCCATGCCGATCATCACCACGATGCCGATGAGCGAAACCGCATTGAGGCTCTGCCCGGTCATCCAGAGGAAGATGAGGCCGCCCGCCGCGGCGAGCGGCACCGTGAGCATCACCAGGAGCGGCACCGTGAAGGAGGCGAATTCGCCCGCCAGCACCAGGTACATGAGCGCCGCCGAGAGAATCGCGACCAGGCTCAATTCCCGGGTGGTGCGCCGCTGCTCGGCGTCGGCGCCCGCCACCTGCCAGGACACGCCGGGCGGCGGTGCCAGGCGCGCGAGCGCGGCGGAAACGTCCTGGTTGGCGCGCGCGGTGCCACCCCGTTCCACTACAGCCTCGACCACGCTCACCGGACGCTGGTTGATGCGTACCACTTCGACCGGCGCGCGAATCTCCCGGGCGCTCACCAGCTGGCCCACCGGGACCCCGCGGACCTGCGTCGCGAGCGCCGTGGCCAGGTCCTCGTTCGCGTTCCCCGCGAAGCGGACGGTAATCGGCGTGCGGCGGTCGGTCTCGCGGTACTCGCCGGAGGCGACTCCGCCGAGCCCCCCGGCCAGGGCGTTGGCGACCGCCTCCACCGAGAGGCCGTACTCCGCGATCCGCTGCCGCTCGAGGGTGATCTCGACGGTCGGCTGGGTGCTGCTGAACGCGTCGCGCACGTCGGCCAGGGTCTTGAGCGGCCCCAGGAGTGTCCGCACCGAATCGGCCCACCGGCCGGCCTCGTCGGGCTTCGGCGCGGAGACCTCGACCCGGACCAGCCGTCCTTCCCGGCCGATCAGGCTTCCGAACTCCGACTGGCCGGCCAGATCGATCGCGAGCGCCCCCCTGGCGAGGTCGGGCACCGCCGCGCGCAGCCGCTCGGCGAATCGCGCGGCGTTTTGCCCGTCCGGCACCGGGACAATGAGCTGTGCGGTGGCGCCGGTGCCCGGATCGGCCCCGGCCAGCACCTCCTCGTCGGTGGCGGTGCCCACCCGGGCGTAGATGCCGCTGCTGCCGAGGGATTTCGCGGCGGCCTCGAACCGGGCCGCCTGCCGCGCGGTCTCCTCGATGGCGGTGCCCTGCGGCAGCTCCAGTTGCGCCACCGCGATGCCCTCGTCCACCCGGGGGAGGATTTCCCGGGGAAGCCGCAGCGCCACGAGAACGGTGACCGCGGCGAGCAGCACCGAGCCGGTGAAGACCGTTCGGTGGTGGCCCATGGCCCACGCCATCCCGCGCTCGTAGAGCTCGGCGGCATGATGGCCCCACCGGGTAAGCGTCGAGAGCCGGGCGGCGAGCGGCGCGGCCGCGCTGCGCTCACGCTTTCGCCACCGCACCATCATCACCGGCATGAGGGTCAGCGCCAGCACCAGCGATGTGGTAAGCGTCACCACCACGCTCAAGGAGAGATCGCGGAAGAGCGCAGCAGCCAGGCCATGCACGAAGACGATCGGCCCGAAGACCAGCACGGAGGTGAGGGTCCCGGCAATCAGGGGCGCCGCGACCTCGTCGGTGGCCCGTCGCGCCGCGGCGATGTCATCGAGGCCCTGTTCCTTGTAGCGCCCGGTGGCCTCGGCCACGACGATCGCGTTGTCCACCAGAAGGCCCACACCGAGCGCGAGTCCGCCCAGCGAGAGGATGTTCACGGTGACGTGGAGCAGCTGCAGCAGCGTGAGCGCCGTCAGCACCGAGAGCGGAATGATCAGCGCGATGGCGATCGAGCCCCGCCAGTCCTGCAGGAAGACCACGATCACCATCAGAGAAAGGATGCCCCCGACGATGATCTCCTGCCAGAGGTTGCCCAGGGCGTCGGTCACGAACTGCGCCTGCGCCGCCACCACTCTGATTTTGACGCCGGGGAATTCCCGGGTCAGCGCCTCGATGGTCTTGTAGATGGCCTGGGTCACCGCCACGGTGTTGGAGCCGGCGTCCTTGTAGACCACGAGGCCCACCGCCGGCGCGCCATCGAGCCGGGTCAGCGTCTTGGGGTCGGCGCTTCCCATGGCCACCGTCGCGATGTCCCCGAGGATGATCCCGCTCCGGGCCGGGCCCACCGGCGTGCGCGCCACCTCCGCCACGTCCTGGAACTCGGTCAGCGCCCGGAGGGCAAAGCGGAATTGTCCCCGCCGCACCGTGCCGCCGGGGGCGCCGGCGTTGGCGTCCCGCACCGCGCGGGAAATGTCGTCCGGCGTGACGCCCAGGGCGCGAGCCTTCTCGGGACTGACCTCGACGCGGATCTCGTCTTTGGGATCACCCACCACCGCCACGCTGGCCACCCCCGCCAGCTGTTCGAGCCGGCGCGCGTGCACGTCGGTCGCGGTGCGCGCAATCGAGCGGAGATCGCCGGCTCCGGTCAGGCCCAGCACCGCGATGGGCCGCTCCCCGGGGTCACTGGTGAGCAGCGTGGGGCGCTCGGCCCGGTCGGGAAGGCTCGCGCGGGCGTTGTCGAGCCGCTCGCGCACCTGCAGCACCGTCGTGGCCATGTCGGTGCCCCAGGAAAAGCGCATGGTGGTCACCGCCTCCCCGTTGCGGCTCACCGAGCGCAGGTCCACCACGCCCGGCGTTGCCGCCACGGCCTCTTCGATCGGCTCGGCGATGAAGCGGGACACTTCGCTCGCGGCGGCGCCGCGATACGCGGTGCGAATGGTGAGGACCGGCAGCGAGACGTCGGGAAGCAGCGAGACCGGGAGGCGCCCGAGGGACACCGCCCCGAGGAGCACGAACGCCAGGGTGGCTGAGAGGGTCGTGACCGGCCGCTTGAGGGCGGCGGAGGCGATCGACATCAGCGGCGCCTCATGGCCGCTTCGCCTGTTCCGCCTTTTGGATCACCCGCACCGGCGCGTCGTGGGTGAGCGTGAGGTGGCCCTCCACCAGCACCAGATCTCCGGCCTTGACCGGGATCAGACCGGTGGCGCTGTCGGCGAGCACCTCGGTGTCCACGCCGTTGGAGCGGCCCGGCGTGACGTACACCCACTGGGCCCGGCCCTGCTTCACCACGAAGACCAGCGGACGGCCGTCGCGCTCGATCACCGCGCGCGCGGGCACGATCACCCGGTCGGTAAGCCGGGTCGCCTCGAGGCGCACGTCGGCGTACATCCCGGGGCGGAGCACGCCACCGCCGCCGGCCCGGATAACGGCACGGCCCGCCCGGGTGGCGCTGTCCACGATCGGGAGAATCGCGGCGATGGTGCCGGTCACCGGATGGTCCGGCGCCGCCGCCGTCGTCACCACCGCCTGGCCGCCGACCCGGATCAGCGGGAGATCGTGCTCCAGGACGGCCGCCTCGATCCGGAGGTGATCCAGGTCCACGATCTTCCCGACGTCCTGGCCGGTGGTGAGCCGCTCTCCCACGGCCACCTTGATCTCGTCCATCACGCCGTCGAACGGCGCGGTGATGGTCGCCCGTTCCCGCTCGAGTTTCCGCTGCTCCAGCGTGACCCGCGCGCCGTCGAGCCCCGAGCGGATTTCCGCGTTCCGGAGCCGCTCGCCGCTCAACGCCTTGCCGGTGACGATTGAATCAGGAAGGCTGTTATCGAGCAGGCGGAGCCGTGCTTCCTCCACTTTGGCCTGCGCGTCCTGGACCGCCAGGTCGAGCGGCCGCGGGTCCACCTGCACCAGCGCCTGGCCCTTCTTCACCCGGTCGCCGGGACGCACCAGCACCGCGACAATGGTGCCCTGGGTTTCGCTCTTGAGCAGGCTCATCGCCTCGGACCGGACCTGGCCGGTGGTGACCACCGAGAGGATCAGGTCCCCTTTGCGGACCTCCTGGCCCACGACGGGGAGCGTCACTGCGGAGCCGGCCGCCTGGGCGCTGTCGGCGCCGCCGGGCTTGTTGGCGGCCTCGGCGGGCTTCTTGGAGCACCCGGTGGCGGGCACGAGCAACGCCAGCAGGAAGAGCGCACGTGCCCTCTGGCCGGCGGCGATGCCGATGGGTTCCTGGATCAGCCTCACAGCGTCCTCCCGAGAATCGCTTCGATCTGGGCCTTGGCGCGGAGATAGTCGAACCGCGCGGAAACAGCGTCGGTTTCTGCGCGGCTCAGCGCGTCCTGCGCGGCGTTGAGCTCGACGATGCCGATCGAGCCCAGCCGGTAGCGTTCCGTCTGCACGCGGGCGCTCGCCCGGGCGGCGTCGAGGTTCTGCGCAGTGAGCGTCATCCGTTCCTGCGCCGTAGCCAGCGCGGCGAGCTGGGTGGTGAGGGTGGCGCCGACCTGGCGGCGCGCATCGGCCGCGGCGGAGACCGCGGCGTCGAGCGAGGCCTGGCGCTGCACCACGTCGCGCTCCCGGCCGAACCCGTTGAACAGCGACCACTGCAGCCCGAGGTTCAGGCTGCGGTTGTTGAAGAGGGAGTAGGCGTTGCGGTCGCTGCCGCTGAAGGAGCTGCTGCCGGTCAGGGTGATGCTGGGCAGGTAGGTCGAACGGATGATGGAGAGGGACGCTCGGGCCGAGCGGGCCCGTGCCTCCGCGCGAACCACGGCCGGGGAGCGCTCCATTGCCTCGGTCAAGAGTGCCGTCGTGTCCCCGATCCTCGCGATCCCGAAGAGGGAGGAATCCGCCCGCGCCGCCACCCGCCCGTCTTCGCCCACCAGCCGCGCCAGGCCCGCCTCCGCCTCGGTCAGGTTGCGCCCCTCGCTGAGCAGCAGGAGCCGCGCGTTGGTGAGGTCCACCACCGCCTGGAGTGAATCCGCGATGGTGGCCGAGCGGGTGGCGATCTTGGCGCTCGCGATGGCGAATTTTTCCTGGGCGCGGCGAATCCCCTCCTGGCGGACCCGGAGCAGGTCGGCCTCCATGAGCGCGGCGAGGAACTGGTTGGTGGTATTGAGGGCCGATTGGGAACGCTCGAACGCCAGCGAGGCGTCCGCGTCGGTGCGGCCGGCGCGGGCCGCGTTGAGGTCGGCGCCGCGGCGGAACCCGGTGAAGAGATCGATCGAGGCGCTGCCGCCCAGGCTCACCGAGCTGCTCGAGGCGTTTCCGCTGATGACCTCGCCGGTGATGGGGTCGGTCCGGGAGGGGCCGGCGGAAAAGCTGGTGCCGTAGCTGGAAGAGCCGCTGATCCGGGGGAGAAACTCTCCCCAGGCCGCGCGGAGGCTGGCGCCCGCGGTCCGGGCGGTGCCCTCCGCCTGGATCACGGTGGGAGAGTGCGCTTCCGCGAGCCGGAGGGCCTCCTGGAGCGTCACGGCGCGCTGCTGCGCGCCGAGAGCGGTGAGGGGGAGTGCGCAGGAGGCCAGGACGAGGCGCAGTCGTCGCACGGGGTCCTCACGAAGGTGGCGAGCGATGCCCGGAAGATACCGTACGGGCCTCCCGGCGAGGGCGGGCGAGCGTGCCGAGGATGAGGCTAAGGATGCGCGA
>JBGPVQ010000064.1:0-10298 GCA_041491785.1 Gemmatimonadota bacterium
GGACGCGATCTGTCCCTCGAAGCTCTTGGCGTACTCCGCCGATCCGCCCCGCATGACGCTCTTCGAATACACCACCTTGTCGCGGATCCGACTTTCCTGAATCGTCTCCGCGGCCTGGCTCAGCTTGGCCGCGGTGCCGGGCTGTTCGCGCTGGGCCTCCTTGGACAGTCGCTCCGCATCGGCGCCCAGCCGGTCCACTTCCGCCGCGAGGGCATCTTTCTTCTCGTCCAGCCGATTGAGGCGATCGGCCCGGTCGGTACCGCTCGCCCGCGGCAGCTCTCCCACACCCCGGGCGATCTCCTTCTGGCGCTCCACCAGCTCTTGGGCGCGGCGCTCGAGATCCCGCACGCCCTGGCTCATCCGCGCCGCGCGCGCGTTTTCGAGATCGCGCGTGGCGCCCCGCAGTTTGTCGAGCGCCGCGTTCGCCTGACCGACCGCATTCGACGACCCGGTCGCGGCGCGGCGCATCGCGTCCGCCGATTCCTGCATTCGGCGGGCGGCATCGGCCAGCTCCGGTGAGTTCTGCTCCCGCGCCAGCCGCTCCAGCCGCCGGGCCTCCTCCTCCGCCTGCCGCGCGAGCTCCCGTTGCGCACTCCCTCCGCCGCCCCCGCCGCCGCTCGATTCCTGGCCCAGACGGTTGCGCAGCGCGTCGGCGGCGCGCTGGGCCCGCTCGTTCTCCTGCTGGAGCCGGCTGGCCAGCTGCTTGAGCCGCTCGGCGGTTTCGTCGAGCTCCCGCTGGTCGGTCTGCGCCTGCCCCTGCTGCACCGACTCGTACTGATTGCGGAGCTTGTCGGTCTCGAGCTCGAAGAGGTCCGCCAGATCCTCGGGCTTGCTGGCGCTTCCGCCACCGCCACCGCCACCACCCTGCTGCCCGCCCATCTGCACTTCCACCTGGCGATACGCCGCCTCGGCGCGCTGCAGGTGCTGCAGCGCGCGCTGTTCTGCGGGAAGCCCCTCACCCGGATTGCCGCGGCCCAGCTGTTCCTCCGCGGCCTGCATTTCCCGCCCCGCGGCGCCCAGCTCGGCGTGCACCTGAAGGAAGGCGCTGTCGGCGGAAAGCACCTGGCGTTCCTCGAGCCTCCGGACCAGGCCGTTCACGTCTTCCTTGAGCCGTCCCTGGGAAATGGCCAGGGTGGTGAGATTCTCACGGCGGTTCTTTTCCGCAGTGCGCGCGCTGTCGCGGAGCCAGTTGAACGTGCCGGCGACGATCTCCCGCTGCCGGGCCGAGAGTCCGTCGGGGTTGTCGGCACCCCCGCCGCCGCCACCACCACCGGATTCGGCCTGCTTGTAGTCGCGCCCGAACGGCCGGATCTCGAGGAAATAGATGTCGCTGGAGGCGGTGTGCCCTGCCCCGTCCTTCGCGGTGGCGTGGTAGGCCACCAGGTCGCCGGGCTTCAACCCCAATTCTTCCAGGAAGAGCGTGTGCGCCGCGCGCACCTCCTTGGAGGTGTTGCGCGCGGTCGAATCGGTGAGCGCGACTCGCCGCTCCACACCACCGTTCACCGTATACATCAACTCCATCCCGCCGACACCGAAGTCGTCGGAGGCGCGGACGCCAAGGGTCACCTCGTCGGTGGAGGTGACCTTGGTATCTCGACCGGGCTCGGTGATGGCCACGGCGGGTGGATGATCCTCGAGCGCCTCGATCACGTACTGGACCGCTCCCGGCACCGGGGTTCCGTCGGCTGCGACCAGATCGACCCGATAGAATCCGTCGCGGGTTATCCGGAACCGGCCGACCAGCCCACCGGCCTCGGGCGCCAGCGGCGACGTGGCCCCTCCGTCGAGCCGGATGGCACCGTCCCGCACCGGCTTGGTGACCACGGCGTGCACCGTGACCGTGGTGCCGACGAGGGCCGCGACGTCACCGCCCGATTCGATCCTCTCCGGAGGCATCCCGGTGTAAGCCGGGAAGTGCAGCTCGAGCGAGAGCCGTTGCACCGCCGGCAGGTCGGAGATGGTGAGGTGATAGACCCGCGAGCGGACGGCTTCCGCCTCGACGTAGTACTCGGTGGCCCGGGTGAGGTCGAACAGCCGCGCGGTGAACGCCGCGGTCGCCGAGTCGCGGAGCATAGGGATCCGAATCCAGTCGCTCGCCGTGTCGGTACGGAGCAGCAGCTCGGCGCCTTCGGCGCCGAAGCCGCGGAGCGTGGCATGCACCTCGATCGCGCCGCCGCGGGGCACCGCCGCGTCCCCGGGAGAGACCAGCACCGCCACCACCGGTGCCGCCGCCGCTTCGCTCCAGGGAATAAACAGGACGCGCGCCGTGTCACGCAGGAGCCGGGGGCCGGCCAGCAGGAGCAGCGCCGCGGCCGCGGCGACCGCACCGAAGACGCCGGCCGCCCGGCGCAGCCGGCGCCGCTCGAGCCCCGGCCCCGCCTCGAGCCGCCTGAGCTCCGATACCGCCTGCCCGACCACCAGCGCGGCAAGCGCCGGGGAGGACCGCTGCTCCAGCGGGGTCCGGGATTCGTGCACCGCGCTGAGCAGGGTCTGCCGGAGCTCGGGCGCGCGCTCCTCCACGTAGAGCGCCAGGCGGGCGTCATCGGGCCGGCCCAGCGCGGGAAGGATGACGAATCGCACCGCGGCAGCGGAAATCAGCAGATAGCCGAGCACCCGAACGGTGACGACGCTCGCGGAGCCGGCGCCGAGGAGTCCGGTGAGCAGTACGCCGGCCAGCCAGGCGAGCAGCACCGCCACGGCAACTTTGGCGGCGCCCTCCACCAGCACCCGAGCCCGCCAGCGGCGCCGGAGGCGGCCCACCGCCTCCTGCAGCTCGCGGTCGGAATCGATCCGACCCGGGATGGGGTTGCTCATGGGGCGCTCCTCTCGGACGAAACCGGGATCACGGGGGACGCGGTGCCCCGCCAACCCCGGTTGGCAACGATCATTTCAAGAAACAGCAACCCCGCCGCAAACGCGAGCACCAGCCGCCAGACCCGCTGACGGCCCTCGCGCTCCGCCAGGGTCGGCGGCCCGGAGACGGCGGCGAGCAGCGAATCGCTCCGCTGGACCCCCAGCAGCAGCTCGCGCGGGTCCGCCGGGGTGAGATCGGATTCCGCCGCGGGGGGATTCACCGCCAGCACCTCGAGTGGATCCCCAGCGGCGCGTCCCTCGTACACCTCGTAGAACCCCGCGTCGCGAAGGGCCACGGCGCCGCGCCCGGAATCGGGCGCCGGGCGCAGGAGCTGGCCGGTGGGAGTCGAAATCACCGGTTGGCGGACCCCCTCCGGCAGCGCCGCGCTCTCGCCAGTGACGCGCCACGGCGGAGTGGTCTGATGCCCCGCGGTGTAGAGCGCCAGGCGGCGGAGGAACGGGAGATAGGCCGCCTGCAGCGGAAAGTCGCCCGCGATCCCGTCGAGCGGCGCCGTCACCAGCATCACGCGGCCCGCGGCAGCACTCCGCGAGAGCAGCGCCGGCGTTCCGTCGTCGAACCGGGCCAGCACTTCCGCGCCGGGCGCAGGTTCCACCCGCGGGTAGCGGAAGAATCGCGCCGCCCCCAGCGCGGCGCCGCCTCCCTCCCGGAACGGAGCGAAGACCGGGTGATCCAGCGACACCTCTCCGAACGTGCCGCCGCGATCCTCCACCCGCTCCACGATTCCGCGCATCGTGCCGGGAACCAACCGCTGGGCGGCGGCCCGCCCCGCCAGCCGACGCCCTGCCGCCACCACCAATCCGCCGCCGGCCCTGACCCACGACTCGAGTGCTGCGCCCGGGGGGCCAGCGGGCACCGGCGCGTCGAAGAGCACGACGAGCCAGGCGCCGCGCAGGATTCGCGCATCGAGGGAAGCGCCGCTCCGTCGTTCCACCGCGAGCCGCGGCGCCGCGCCGATGCCAAGCGCGCGCTCGAGGAAGAGGGTCTCTTCCGCGGCGACATCCGCCGGGACCACCAGCAGGATGCGGAGCGCCTGGTCGGGGGGAACGACGAACCGCAGCGTATCGTCCGCGGCGAGCGCGTCGGGCTCGAGCGAAAGGACCGCGCGGACCCGTCCCGCTGGAAGCGGGACCGCCTCGAAGGCCGCGGACACCGCGCCGTCGGCGGGGAGCGTGATGTCCCGGGAGGCAGCCGCGCGGCCGTTCACGGTCAGGGTGATGCGGGTCTTCCGCGGCGCCCCCAGCTCCCGTGCGCTCAGCTTGGCCGAGACCAGCAGCTTGCTCCGATCACCATCGGAGGTCCGTTGCACGTCGGCGCCCACCAACGCCGCGTTGGCCCGGGTCCGGGGCCCGGCGGGCACGGCCCGCACCGCGACATCGGCTGGCAGCTCGAGCCCCGCCAGCCCGGCGAGCCCGCTCCGTTGCAGGTCGGTTACCACCAGCACTTCTCCGCTGAGCCCGCGCGCCGAGGCGAGCACCTGGCGCGCGGCGCGGAGGGCCGCGACGTAGCGGGTGCCACGCGCGGTCGGCGCGGCGCCGGCGATGGTCGCGAGGGCCGCGGCGTGGTCCACGGTGAGCCCCATCGCCACCTCCGCCTCTTCGTCGAACAGCACCACCGCGACCCGATCCTCCGGCCGGAGCCCCGCCACGATTGCCCGCGCCGAATCCCGTGCCGCCGACCACACCTCGCGATGCCCCATGCTGAGCGAGCGATCCAGCGCCACCACCACTGCCCGCGCCGGCACCGGGGTGCCGCCGGGAACGTTCTGGTGGAAGAACGGCCGCGCGAACGCCACCACCAGCGCGGCGACCACCGCGGCCCGCAGCAGCAGGAGCCGCCAGTCGGTTATCCGGCGCCGCCGCGCGGTGCGGATCGGAATCCGCCGGAGGAACATCAGCGAGGGAAAGCGGTGAGGGCGCTCCCGCTCCCGGTGCCGCAAGTGCAGCAGGAGCGGCACCAGCAGTGCCGCCAGCCCGGCGAGAAAAGCCGGCACCAGAAAGCCCAGGCCCATCAGCGCACCCGGCTCGCGGCGAGGCGTCGCTCGAGGTAGGCATGGAGCGCGTGATCCAGCGGCTGGTCGGTCACCACCGGCACGTAATCGGCGCGGTCCTTGCCCAAGCGCTCGAGCAGCTCCCGGCGATGGGCGTCCACCTGCGCCCGATACCGCTCCCGGAGCACTTCGGGCCGGAGGGCCAGTCGCTCCCCCGTCTCGGCGTCTTCGTAGGTGGCGGCGCCTTCGCCGGGCAGGTCCCGCTCGGCGGGATCGAGGACGTGGAATAGCACCACGTCATGCCCGCGGGCGCGCAGGGTGCCGATGCCACGCTGCACCTCGGCGGGATCCTCGTAGCAATCGGAGATCACCACAACGATGCCCGCGCGGGTGGTGAGCCGCGCCGCGCGCTCGAGGACCGGCTGAAGGCGCCCGGCGCCTCCGGCTCTCGCCCGGCCGAGGGTATGGAGAATGAGCTGCAGGTGGCGGGTGGAGGGCGGCACGATTTCGAGCAGATCAGTCGTGAAGGTCACCAGCCCGACCCGGTCTCCCTGGTGCTGCGACAGCCACGCCAGCGACGCGGCCAGGAATCGCGCGTAATCGAATTTGGTGACTGCCCCGCTTCCGAAATCCATCGAGGCCGAGGCGTCCAGCGCAAAGGTCACCGACGCGTTGGTGTCGGCCTCGTATTCCTTCACATAGAAGCGGTCGGTCCGGCCGTAGACCCGCCAGTCGATCCGCCGGATGTCGTCGCCGGGCTGGTAGGAGCGGTGCTCGGCGAAATCGAGCGAAAGGCCGATCCGCCGAGCCCGATGCAGGCCGTGCATAAATCCGTCCACCACCGTGCGGGCGAGGAGCGAAAGATCCCCGATCCGCGCCAGGAGCGCGGGGTCGAGGAGCGCGGCGGGGGCGGTGGCGGTCACAGGCCGGAGCGCGGTACCGGGACGGCGGCGAGCAAGCGCTCGGTGAGCTGATCGGTGGTCACCCGCTCCGACTGCGCCTGGAAGTTGAGCAGGATCCGGTGCCGGAACACCGCCGGGGCCAGCGCCCTGACGTCCTCGAAGCCCACGTGGGCGCGGCCCTGCAGCAGCGCCCGCGCCTTTCCTCCCAGCACCATCGCCTGTGCCGCGCGCACGCTCGCGCCGTAGGCCACCCACTGGCGGATCGCGTCCGGCGCGCCCGGCTCGCCCGGCCGGGAAGAGCGGGCCAGCTGTACCGCGTATTCCACCACCGGATCGGCCACCGGGACCCGCCGCACCAGGCGCTGAAACGCGAGGATTTCCTCCCGGCTCACCACCGGCCGGATGGCGTCGGCCGTTGCCGAGGTCGTGGAGCGGACGATCGCGATCTCGTCCGCCTTCGGCGAGTACTCGATGATCGCCTCGAGCATGAAGCGGTCAAGCTGCGCCTCGGGCAGCGGGTAGGTGCCCTCGAGCTCGATCGGATTCTGAGTGGCGAAAACCAGAAACGGCGGCTCCAGGTCGTAGGTCTTTCCCTGCACCGTGACCCGGTGCTCCTGCATCGCCTCCAGGAGCGCCGCCTGGGTCTTGGGGGGAGTGCGGTTGATCTCGTCGGCCAGGAGCACGTTGGCGAAGACCGGCCCCCGCATGAAGACCAGCCGCCGCTGGCCGCTGGCCGGGTCGTCCTGGATCACGTCGGTTCCGGTCACGTCCGAGGGCATCAGGTCGGGAGTGAACTGGATCCGGGAGAACTTGAGGTCCAGCGCCTGGGCCAGCGAATGCACCAGCAGCGTCTTGGCCAGGCCGGGCACCCCGACCAGGAGACAGTTCCCTCCAGCCAGCAGCGCCACCAGCGCCTGCTCAATGACGCCGTCCTGGCCGACGATCGTCTTCCGGAGCTCGTCGAGAACGCGCCCCTGCGCCGCGTGGAGACGCTCGGCCAGCGCCGCGTCGTCGAGACGGTCGAGCCCGGGAGACGAGGAAATGGAGGTCACGCGGGGTCCCTTCCGATCAGTGGGAGAGGAGGTAGATCATGTAGTTTACGCCGAGTTTGTAGGCCTCGTTGGACAGGTCGATCGGAAAGAGCCCGACGTCCGACCACTCCCAGTATTCGCTGACGTCGTAGTCGTAGTTGACGATGGCCATCATGCGTTTCTTCGGATCGTTGTCCTCGAAGATTCCGTAGAATTTCGCCTTCAGGCCCTGGTAGTACGGGTGATCGTAATCGAGCGACTTGATGTGATAGAAGGAGTCGAAGATCGGATGGTCGGCGGTGAGCGGAATCAATCGCGCCTCCGGCAGCACCTTCCGCATCTGGGCCTCGAAGTTGTACCAGTGCGGCCCGACGAAATCGTCGATGATCAGGAAGCCGCCCTTGAGCAGGTAGTCGTGGAGCCCCGCGACCTCCTTGTCGTTCGGGAGCCAGTAGCCGGGCTCGCAGAGGTAGGCGACAGGGTACTTGAACAGCGCCGGGTCGTCGAGGGTCAGGATGGCGCTGGTATCGGACCGGACCCGCATCGTGGTGAGCGACTCCAGAATCTTGGGAAGATGGTGGTCGGCGCTTGGGTAGTCGTGGCCCCATTTCACATCCCAGTACTGACCGCCGGAGACGCAGCAACTCTGGGTGTACCGAATCCGGGCGTAGGTGAAGCGCCCGTCGTAGCGCGGGTTAGGGGGAGGGTTCAGCGCCTCCCCGCCGTTGGGCCCGCGAAAGCCGCGCTGCGCGGGCGCCGTACCCGGCGAGGCGGCGACCAGCGTCGCCGCGACCAGGAGCCGTTGCCATCTCATCGCTTCCTCCCGTCCGGGGCCTTGCCCCGAAGCTCGAGCAGCAGGGCCTGGGCCTTCTCGAACCCCGGCGCGGCCTCCAGCACCTGCAGAATTTCCCGGCGGGCCCCGGCGGCGTCTCCCGCACGGAAGAGCGCCCGCGCCAGCTGATAACGGGCCTCCAGCACATCGGCCGGCCCGGCGGCTATCGCCGCGCGCCGTTCCCGCAGGGCCCGCGGAAGATCCGCCAGCCGATCAGCGAGGCCGCCGAGCCGCGTGTGGAGCCCCGCCTCGTACGGCGAGATCCAGATCATCCGCTCGAGCGCCGCCGCGGCGCCGGCTACGTCGCCCAGCTGCTCCCGTAGTGCCGCCTCATCCGCGTTGGCCGCGTAGGCCGATTCGTCCAGCGCGTTGTGGCGGGCCAGCGCCTCCGCCGCACCGCGCAGATCGCCCCGCTCGCGCGCCAGCCGAGCCAGCCCCAGTGCCGGCGCGTCGGGTCCGGCGTACCCGGGAAAGAGCGCCGCAGCCCGCTCCAAGGCGGCGCGCGCCTCCGCCGGGTGGCCCTGCTCTGCCTGGCTTCGCCCCGCGCGGAGCAGCTCCACGAACTCGCCCCCTGGCGGCCCCTTCCCGTCCCACGGAGCGATCGCGCCCAGCGGAATCCGGAAGCGGTCCTTGAGCCACGCGTCGAACCGGTTCACCAGCTGGTCCGGTGTGAGCGAGAGCACGCTCCGGAACACCCGGGGGGTGTCGAGTCCGTCGCGGTACCCGGCGAGCATCGCGACCAGCGCCTTGGGACCCCAGGTCGCCTCGATCATTTCGCACAGCAGCGAAGCCTGGTAGTAGCTGAACCCGAGCTCGGCGGGATGCGACGGCCGCACGAACCCTTCGTTGAGCCGGCTCACCGGGAGCAGCCGGCCCCCCTTGAACGTCGCCAGGAACTCGACCGACGGCCCGGCGCCCCACCCCGGCTGCGCCCGTCGCTCCTCCAGCACGGAGAGCCCTTCGGAGAACCAGCGCGGCACCCGGTGGGCTGAGAGCCCGAGGGTGAACGCGTGGGTGAGCTCGTGCCATGCGGTGGAGCCCCAGTTGAAGCTTCCCACATCCCGCGCCGAGGGGGCATCCATCGCCAGCACGTTCCCGAAACTCACCCCCAGCGCGCCGATGCCGGTGAGCCCCGCCGTCCGCACCGAAAAATCGGCGTGGCGATCGTACAGCTCGATCCGGATCGGCGGCGTCGGGCGATAGCCGTATCGCGCCGCGAGAGAATCGTAGGCCTCCTCCAGCAGCGGGCCCAGGTAGCCGGCGAGTAGGTCGGCCTGCTGGGCGGGAGCGACGATCCGGAACCGCCTGGTTTCCACCGTGCGAAAGCCGCGCAGCTGGTCCAGCAAATCGAGGGTGTTCTTGTACCAGACGTGATAGGGATCGAGCGCGAAGGCGCGCTCCAGGTGGGCGCGGGCCTGGGCGATGTCGCCCAGCCGGAGCTCGTTGATGCCCGCTACGCCAAGGGCCCGCGGGACCGTGGAGTCGAGCACAATGCCCTGCCGGCCAAAGGCCGCCGCCTCCGCATACCGCCTATGGTGCGCGGCGGCCTCGCCGATCGCGCTGTAGAACCCCTCCGGCTTCGGGGTGGCTCGCCGTGCCTGCTCGTGCGCCCGGGAGAACCCCGCTGAGTCGCCGCGGAGCCATGCCGTGGCCCCGAGCAGCGCCCAAGCCTCCACCGCCGCGGAATCGATCGCTACCGCGCGCGCGCCGGCGGCGGCGGCGGAATCGTACTCCTCGGCGTCGAGAAACATCTGACCGAGAAGAACCTGGGCCTGCACCAGCGCGGGATTGGCGGCCAGGCTCCGGCGCACCATGGCTTCGGCGTCACCGCTCCCCTCAAAGATCGCCACCCTGGCCAGGCCGAGCAGCACCCGGGGCTGGTTGGGAGCAAACCGCAGCGCGAGCTCGTAGGTGGCCTTGGCGTCGGGAGCGTTGTAGCGGTCGAGGAAGAGGTCGCCTAGCCGGATCCGCGGCTCCATCGCGCCGGAGTCGGCCGAGATGGCGGCGTCGAGAGCGCGGAGCGCCTCGCGCACCGACGGTGGATCGCCGGCGCCGAGCACCACGTAGGCCCGCGCTGCGGCGGTCTTGTCCTCGGCGGACCACCGCGCTCCGTCGCGCTCATACTGCGCGGCGAGCGCCTCCGCGCGCCGGCGGGCGTCCCCGTGATCACCCCGGCGTTCGGCCAGCTCCGCCAACGCCGCCTCCGCGCTCCGCCGGTCGGGAAGCCCGGCGCTCATGGCCGCGCGGAACGACGACTCCGCCGCGGCCAGCCGTCCGCGAAGCAGCAGCACTTCACCGAGCGGCACCGCAAGCGAAGCCCCTCCGGCGCGGGCCGCCGCCTCCGCTTCCGGCAGGCGGCCCGCCTCCGCCAGCGCGCGCACCCGGCCGCGCGGATCGGCGCCCTGGCGCGCTGCCCCCGCGCAGGCCAGGCCCACCAGGAGCAGCGGTGCCGCGGCGCGCAATGACCCGATCATGGCTTACGGCCCTCCGCCGCGTGAATCGCGGCGGTCTTGGCCGCGATGTCCAGGAGCAGCCGTTCGAGCTCGCGTTCGTACGCCAGGGAGTCCAAGGCGCCCTTGCGCCGCCGGAGTGCGTCCACCTGCGCCTCGAGGGCGCGCCGCTCACCGACCAGCTGGGCAACCCTCGGGTCCGAGGGGAGGGGCGCGGTGCC
>JBGPVQ010000065.1:0-10254 GCA_041491785.1 Gemmatimonadota bacterium
CGAGAGTCGGGGCATCTTACGGATATCCCGGTCCGGAGATATTCATGCCCGTGCCCACCCCCGTCCTGGCGGCCCTCCTGCTGATCTCCACGGCAACCGCCACGATTGCCCAGTCACCCACCGATTCGACGCGGCGTGAAGAGGCGCGGGCCTGTCCGTGCGGACGGTTCTCTTTCAGGATGCCGCGGCTGCCCGCCATGCGGGCCATGCCCGGGCTGCGCATGGATCTGGGGCGGATCAGGATGAATGCGATGGACCGGGCGTTCGAGCGGATGGACCGCATGCGGGGGCGTCAGTTCGCGATGCGGGATCGGTTCTTGCCGCGCCGGATGGAGCTCCGCTCGCGGGTCTTCGACCACCTCCGGGAGCGCATGGACCGGCGACCGATGGCGTGGGGAATGATGCACGGGCGGCGTTACCGTCGGATCTGAACCCCGCGCTCATCCCTCGATGATGCTGAGGGGCTCGGTGCTCTTCCAGCGTCCGCGGGTAAAGTCCGGCACCGGGAGTGGCTTGCCGCTCCGGGCGACGGACTTTACGCTGAGCGGCCCGATCACGCTCCACGCCACGCCATCGTACAGGCTCTGATCGGTCGGCAGACCCTCGCGAAGACAATTGACCAGCCGCCAGTCCTCCAGCCAGTCCATTCCCCCATGCCCCACCCGGGCTGATTGAACCCGGTCACTCTTCCAGAGCGGGTGGTCGTGGGAGGCGAACCAGGTCTCGATCGGATCCCAGCCGTCGTTCGCCGGGCTCATCCCCTCGACATACACGCGGCGGGGATACCCCTCGACCAGACCCCTGGTTCCCTGGAGCACGTACTTCCGGCTGTACGGACGGGGCAGGTTGGTGTCGTGGGCCACGTAGATCGTCTGCCCCCGCATCGTCTTGATCAGGGTGAGGTTCACGTCGCCCAGCACGTACCGCTCGTCCCGGCGCGGGTCCTCGGCGGCGAGGTGCTCCGACTGCCACAGCTGGAGCCCGCGGGAAGGGCCGCTCATTGAGACCATATAGTCGAACTGGTTGCCGCGATTGATACTCATGGCCTGGGCGATGGGCCCGAGTCCGTGGGTGGGGTAGAGGTTGCCGTTCCTCCGGGTAGCGTGCGCCCTCCGCCAGAGACCCTCCCCGTCGGTGGAGAACTTGATGCCGCGGAGGTCGTGGTTGTAGCCACATTCCCCATGCTGCAGCTCGCCCAGGATTCCCTTGCGGGCCAGGTTCAGGGCGAGCATCTCCAGGCGGTCGTAGCAGCAATTCTCCATCATCACGCAGTGCTTCTGCAGCTGTTCGGCGGTCTCGACCAGCTCCCAGCAATCATCGACGGTGTAGGCGATCGGTACCTCGGAGGCGGCGTGCTTGCCGTTCCGCATTGCCGACAGGAGCACCGGCACGTGCCACTCCCACGGCGTGGCGGTGAACACGAGATCCACTGGTTCCTCGCCGCAGAGCCGCTCGAAGTCGCGGGGCCCCCGGGTGTACGCCGCGGGCTCGGGCCGTCCCATCGCGACGATCTTCTGCTGCCACGCCGTCACTTTTTCTGGAACGATGTCACAGAGCGCCTTGATCTCGACGCCCTCCAGCGTCAGAAGATTCTCGACGTGACTGCTCCCCTGGCCGCCGACCCCGACGAAGCCGATGCGCACGCGATCCATCGGCGGAGCCCGGAAGAGCAGCGGCCCCCGGTCGGTGAGCGGTGCGCCGGAAACGCCGAGCGGCACCGCCGCCGCCGCCGCGGTTCCGAGCCCGGCCGCCGCGGTGCTCTTCACGAAATCCCGTCGGGACTGATCCATGTCCTCTCCTCCCTACTTGCCTCCTGCGGACTTCAGCTCGCCGGGCTCCCGCCGGCCAGCCGCTTCACCAGCTCGTACCAGTATTCCGCCGCCTGGTGATACTCCTTGACCCCAACCCGCTCATCCCGGCCGTGGGCCCGTGAATCGTTCATGTCGTCGAACACCGCCGAGACCCCGTAGGTGGGAATGCCGGCGAGCCGGGTGTAGACCCCGTCGGATGCCCCGGTGGACATCTCGGGAACGACGGGCACCCTGGGCCAGTACCTCCCGGCCACAGCCTCCACCGGATCCAAGACGTCCTTTCGAAGCGGCGAGGGAGGACTGGGATTTGCCTGGGCAGCGCGGGAAAAATGGATCGCGCTGTCCGCCGCCACCCGGCGCAGGGCCGCCTCGACGCTGTCGACCGGATCATCCGGCTCGATCCGGCAGTTGACCGTGGCGCGGGCCAGCTGGGGCAGGGCATTATCGGCGTGGCCGGCCAGCAGCCGGGTGGCGACGCAGGTGGTGTGGAGCACCGAGTTGTAGTAGGGGGATGCCGCGGAGAGCCTCCGGGCGGCGGCCGGGTTGCCGGTCTTCGCGACCAGCCGCATGTCCGCGGCGAGCGCTGGGGATTCCGCCGCGGCCCCCCGCTCGAAGAAGGCGCGGGTCACGGCATTCAGTCGCACCGGGAACTGGAAGTCGGCGATGCGGGCGATGCCCCGGGCCAGATGGTAGATCGCGTTGTCCGGCACCGGGCGCGAGCTGTGCCCGCCCTTGTTGCGTACCTCGAGCACGAAGCTCTGGTACACTTTCTCGGCCGCCTGCACGTTGAATCGAATCGGCTTCCCGTCCTTGTAGTCGCCGCCGCCGCCGTCGGTGTTGAGGGCGAACTCCGCATCCACCAGGTCGCGGTGATCGGTCACCAGCCAGCGAATGCTCTCGCCGGTGGTTTCCTCGTCGGCGGTGAGCACGATGATAAGGTCCCGATCCGGAACGAACCCTTCTTTCTTGTAGCGGATGAAGTTAGCCACCAGCATCGCGGCGCCGTCCTTGACGTCGCTGGTGCCCCGCCCGTAGTACCAGCCGTCCTTCTCGACGAACTGATACGGATCGGTGGACCAGTCCTCCTTCCGCGCGTCGACCACGTCGAGGTGCGCCATGAGGAGGATCGGCTTCTTCCCGCTGGCCCGCCCGCGGTACCGCGCCACCAGGCTCTGGTACCGGGGGCTGTAGCCCAGTACCTGGACATCGCTCGCGGGCAGCCCGGCGGCCAGCAGGCGATCGGCCAGGGCCCTCGCGGCCTCGGGGGTGTGTCCCGCCGAGTCGCTGGTGTTGATCTCGATCAGCTGCTTGAGGATTTCGCGCTCGAGGCGCCGGGCCTCGGGGTCCTTGCCGGTCTGGGCTCCGAGCGGTGCGGCGAGCAACACGGTGAGCGCGAGGGAGAGCGAGCGGCAGGACGGCATGGCAACCTTGGTTGCGGGGATGATGCGAGCCTCCGAGACCCGAAATCTGGCGGCGCCGGGGTCGCGGGGGAAGCGCTACGGAAGCTCGTACAGCCGCTCGACCAGGCGCACCATCGCCAGCGTGTCCAGTTCGCAATACTCGAGCAGCGCCCGCCGGAGCCGCTCCCGCGCCTCGGGCTCCGCCGGCTCCCCATCGAGCACCATCCGCTTGAGTCGAGTGCTGGCGGTGTCACCCTCCTGCACCTCCAATTCTCCGTACCCCGGCAGGTCGGGCACCAGGACCGGCAACACCCGCTTAAGCCCGAAGCCGCCGCCGAATCCGGGGTCGTAGAGGTGCTCCCGGATGATCGGGAGCGGATCGACCAGTCGGCCCTGGATGGCCAGGAGCCGGACGGCGTGGTCGGGAACTGCGGCGGCGAGGTGGCGGAGGCATTCGGCCTCGAACTTCGCGTAGTAGGCCACCACGGTGGCGGCCCCGGCGCACGCGCTCAGCAGCGCCTCCACCAGCTCCGGACGGGGGTCGGCCGCGCCGGCGGCGACGTAGGCATGGTGCAGCGGCGCCGCACCGGGCGCCTCGACCCGGTGCACACTGAATTGCCCGGGCACCTGTTCCCAGGGCCGAGTGCCGTCATATCGGGGGATCCCGGTTCGAATCGTCTCGAAGTCCAGAAAGGCCCGGGGATACCGCCATGCGGCAATCGCCTCCCGGATTCCCGGTTCCACGATGCGCCGCCCCGCCTTGACCGCCCGCACCTGGCGGGCGGTTTCCGGCTTCGGAAAGGTCATCGTTTCCGGCAGATCGGAGATGACCCGGAAGCCGTTTCGCACCAGCTCGGGCCACTTCGCTCCCATCCAATACAGGGTGCTCACGTGGTGCTCCGGCTGGTGCGCCCAGCAGCGGCCGATGAAGGGGCATTCCTCGTCCTTCCTGCCCCGGCCACATTGGGTCCCCAGCTCAACCTGGGGGAGTGGGCCGGCCAGCACCCGCTGGGCCTCCGCGATGCTCGCGGCGATACTCGCCAGCCGCTGCTCGACCTTCGGGGTGACGTCGGTGATGGTGAAGAGGTTGGAAAGATCCGGCGCCCGGCACTCGCCGTTCAAGTACATGAGCCGCGCCGACCGGATCGGGAGTCCGGCCGCGCGTATGACGTGGACCTGCACCGCCAGGTCGTCCAGGTACTCCGCTCTGACCGAGGTGCCGGACTTCACCTCGGTCAACGTCCAGCCGGCGCCGTCGCGCTGGAGAACGTCCGCCGCCACGAACACCTGGTCGGCGAGGAACGCCGCCTCGTAGATCCGGGTGGCGCCGCCGGCGATCGCCTGCGCCGTCTCCCGGGTCCGCACCTCCAGCGCCGCGAACGGCGCCCGAATCTCCACTCCACCCGGTAATGCGTCCCGCGCCGCCCGTCCGACCAAGCGTCCTTCCTCGAGCTGATCCTGCTCCCCCAGGCTGGGGGTGAGCTCCGGGGCGTCGCGATCGTGCACGCCCCACCAGAGGAGCCGCGCGCAGCGCATCCCGGCCAGCACGTCGCGCTTGTTCACTTGATCCTCGGCGAGAGGGCTCGGTGAAGGTATAGTTCAGAAGGGGAGGAGGCCATCATGCCGTCCGTGCTTCGCCATTTGGTGTCCGTCCTGCTCCTGACCGCGGTGGCGCCGGGTGTGTCAGCCCAGGGCGCGCCCCTCGACCACGCCCCTTCGCGGTTTGCCCCCTACCAGGGAATCCGGCTCCACTACAAGAGTCTCGGCTCCGGCACCAGCGCCGTGGTATTTGTCCACTGCTGGACCTGCGATCTCAGCGTCTGGCGGGGCCAGGTCCCCGCAGTGGATGGGCGGGTCCGGGCCCTTTTTCTCGATCTGCCCGGCTTCGGGCGCAGCGACAAGCCCGAGGTGGTCTACTCGATGGACTACTTCGCCGGCGCGGTGGACGCCGTCATGCGGGCGGCCGGGGTCGAGCGCGCCGTGCTGGTGGGCCACAGCATGGGCACCCCCGTCGTGCGACAATTCTACCGGAAGTACCCCGCCAAGGTGATCGCCCTGGTGGTGGTTGACGGCGCACTTCGCTCCTACTTCAAGGACACCGTCGAGGCGCGTCCCTTCCTGGCCCAGTTCGAAGGGAGCGACTACGCCGCCAACCTCGCCAAGATGATGGACGGCCTGGTTGGCCCGGCGGCCGACTCCGCGCTCAAGGCTGCGGTCAAGCGGATGGCGATGGCCACCCCCCAGCGGGTGGCCGCGAGCGCGATGCGCGAGCAGATGGATCCGGCCCTCTGGCGGGACGACCCGATCGAGGTACCGGTTCTCGCGGTGATGTCCCCGAATCCCGGCTGGACGCCGGACTACGTGGCCTACGTGAAACGTCTGGTGCCCGCGATCCGCTACGAGCGGATGACCGGGGTGGGTCACTTCCTCATGATGGAACGGCCGGAGGAATTCAATGCGCTGCTGGAGGACTTTCTCAGGAGCCTGCGGGTGATCCGGTAGCGGAATCGTGACTGACGTCGAGGGGTAACGCCGAACGGGGGGGCCTCATGCGAGGCCCCCCCGTTCACCACCGGCCGGCAATCGCTGCCGCGGTTTCGGCTTATCTCTCGACCAGGATCAGGAACTTCGACTGACCCCAGAACCGCTCCGGCGAGGTGATCTGGAGCGAGCCCTTGATCCGGCCCTTAGCGTCCAGCGGGATGTTGCTGTAGGCGATATTCTGCATGGTGACCAGCTGGTACTCCGCCGCCGGGTTGGGGAACTTGATCTCGGTCATGCTGCGGCGATCGACCGCGGTGAACGCAGTCGGATCGAGGTTGTCGGCCGGCTTCAGGACCTCACCGGTCCGGGTAAAGATCAGGAACCGGGTGCCGCCCTCTTCCTTGATGAGGCCGTGGTCCTTGAGCTCTTTCCGGGTCCCGATCACGTAGTAGACGGTGTTCTCCCGGGTGGTGAGCGCCGACACGGTGTCGCCAAGGACGGTCTTGTCCTGGGTCAGGGCCGTGACCTGCTGCTTGGCGCCGGTCAGGTCCGCCTCCATCGTGGCGATCGTGCTCTTCTGGCTCTCCAGCGTCGCCTGCAGGCCGTCGATGGTGGCCTGGAGCTCGGCCACGGTGCTCTTGAGGCTGTCCGACTCGCCGGTGAGCTGCTTCAACCGCTTCTGGCTCGCCGCCAGCCGTACTTCATTGGCCTTGAGACGGGAGGTCAGATCCTGGACCCGCTTGAGGACCATGGCCCGGTCGTTCGTGGCCATGCCTTCGCCGCCCACCACCGGCTCGACCGGCTTGCGGGCGTTGGAGACCTTGATGATTTCGGTGTTGATGTCGCTCAGCAGCTTGGTGGTTTCCGCGAGATCCCGAACCAGGCTGTCCTTCGCGGCGGCGACGGTGGTCAGCTGCGCCACCTGCGTCCGGAAGAACTGAGACGAATCGGCGGGAATCCGTTGGGCGACCTGGCCTCCCTGGGAGCAGGCGGCGCCGAACAGCAGCATCGGGGCAACGGCAGTCCATTTTCTCATGAGCATGTCTTCCTTTCGGAGGCGGTCTCCGGGCCCGGCGCTCCCCCCGAGGGCCGGTTTCCCAAGAACCCTGAAATCTCGCACCGTAGCGCTTGCGATGCCAAGTTGACGTTTCCCGACCGGCGCCGTTGCACATCGCCGGACTGCAGAGGGAAGGGCGGCGGACCGAAACCTTGACACTTCTCCCGAGGCGGACCGTATATTGACCACAGCCGTCCAGAGGTTCCTTTCCCCGGAGCCCGCCCACGCCCGATCCAGTCCTCCTCGCATTCTCATGAGGTACCTCCGCATGGCTCACGCTCTCCGGACGTCGTGGCTGTCGCTGGTCGTGGCGCTGGTGGCGGCCGTCCCGGCCTCCGCCCAATCGGGCACTCTGAGCGGCAAAGTGACCAGCGCCGACGGGGGTAGGCCGCTCCCCGGGGCGATCGTGAGCGTGGTGCAGTCCAACGGGGTCCTGGCGGCGCAGGGCACCAGCCGCTCCGACGGGAGCTACCGGATCGGGGCCATCGTCCCCGGCACCTACCTGGTGCGGATGAGCCTGTTCGGCTATGGGCCCAAGGAGTTTCCCGCCACCGCCATCGCCGCAGGAACCGTGACCGTGGACGCCGTGTTGGCGCTCCGGCCGATGCACCTCGAGGAAGTGTCGGTCACCAGCGTGTCGAAGACGCCGGAAAAGCAGACCGACGCGCCCGCGGCGGTGTTCGCCGTATCGCGGCAGGAGGTGCAGGAACGGCCCGCGCTGACCGTGGCGGATCACCTCAAGACCATTCCCGGCGTGGACATTTCGCAAGGCGGCTTGGTGCAGTCGAACGTCGTCGCGCGGGGATTCAACAACATCTTCTCGGGGGCACTGCTCACCCTCATCGACAATCGCTACGCCGCGGTGCCTTCGCTCCGCGTCAATGTGCAGACGTTTTTTCCCACCACCATGGAGGACATCGAAAAGGTCGAGTTCGTCCTCGGCCCCGGCGCCGCCCTCTACGGCCCCAACACGGCGAGCGGGGTGTTGAACATCCTCACCCGGTCACCCTTTACCTCGACCGGCGCGACGCTCTCCTTGGAGGGCGGCGCCCGGGCGGCGCCCGGGCGGCGTCCACCGCGGCGGGGTGTGCCAAGGACGTGGTCATCGGCTGCAAGGGACTCAATCAATACGATGGCGGCAGCGGGATCTGGAGAGCGACCGGCCGTTACGCCGTGCGGCTCGGCACCAAGGTGGCGTTCAAGCTGTCCGGAAACATCCTCAAGGGCACCGAATGGCGGGAGCGCGATCCGGCAGAGCCGGCGAATCTGGCCACTCTCAAGCCCGCCCTCGGCCTTCCCACCGATCGGTGCAATGCCCTGACCGGCTGTCGGGATTTCAATCTCAAGCAGTGGGGCCTGGATGCGCGCCTCGACGTGCGGCCTGATGCCAACACCGAGATCATCGGCAGCTACGGCATGACCGACGCGAACAGTCTGATCGAATACACCGGCATCGGGGCCGCCCAGGCCCGGGGCTGGAAATACAGTTCGGCCCAACTCCGCTTCCGCCACAAGCGGTTTTTCGTTCAGGGATTCGGCAACTTCAGCGGCGCCGGAATCGACAGCAGTGGCACGACCCCGAAGGCCCGGGCCTTTCTCCTTCGGGACGGCAACCCGATCGTCGACCAGTCGCGGGTCTGGGCGGCGCAATTTCAGCACGGGTTCGATCTCTTTCACAACAAGGAATCGGTGTTGTACGGGGCCGACTATCTCTACACCGACGCCCGGACCGGCGGGACGATCAACGGCTCGAACGAGAACGACGACACCATCAAGGAAATCGGCGCTTACGTTCACAGCGTCACCCACCTGACTCCCAAGCTCGACTTCGTCGGCGCCCTGCGGTTGGACAAGCACAACCGGCTCGGGGCCACGGTCCTGTCTCCCCGAGCGGCACTGGTCTTTAAGCCGAGTGAAACCCAGGCCTTCCGACTGACCTTCAACCGCGCCTTCTCAACCCCCAGCAACAACAACCTGTTCCTCGATATTCCGGCCGGCCAGATCCCGCTGGGCGGCGGCCTGGCCTATACGGTCAGGGCGTTGGGCGTGCCGCAGTCCGGTTTCCAGTTCAGGGTGGGAACCGGATGCGCGGATGGCATAGGCACCCTGTGCATGCGGAGCCCGTTCAGCGCGGCCGGCCTGCTCCCCGCGCGGGCGGCGGCCCTGTGGGCCGTGGCGGTCCAGGCCGTCTCTTCGGCGGCGGGGGCCCAGCTCACCGGCCTCATGCTGTCCGCGCCGCCCACGACCCAGGTCAACACCCAGCTTCGGCGGCTCAACCCCACGACGGCGAAGTTCCTTGACGTAACCCCGGAGCAGGTGGTCGACATCGCGGCTCTCAAACCGGAAATCTCCAGCACGGCCGAGGCGGGGTACAAGGCGCTGATCGGCGGGAAGCTGCAGCTTTCGGTGGATGCCTGGTATGAGCACAAGCGGAACTTCACCGGACCGTTGCTGGTCGAATCGCCGACGGTATTCCTCGATCGGGCCTCGACCATAGCCTATCTCACCGGCCTGTTTACCCTGGCTGGGGTACCCAACGCCGCGGCAACTGCCGGGGCCATCGGCACCGGCATGGCCGGGATCTCCGGGGGCACGGCCGCCGCCGGCACCACCGGCGTCCCGCTGGGCACGGTGGTGCCCACCAATACACCGCTCACCGCGCGGCCGGACATCTTCCTGACCTATCGCAACTTCGGCTCGGTAAGCCTGTGGGGTTCGGACGTGGCCCTCGACTACGTGGTCGGGAGTCACCTGGCCCTTTCGGGGAGCTACTCCTTCGTCAACAAGGATTTCTTCGCGAGGGACGTCGCCAAGGGCGATCCGAGCGACATTGCGCTCAACGCGTCGAAGAGCAAGGGCTCGGTGACGGTGGGGTGGCGCGACGACCCCCACGGCTGGACCCTGGAGACCCGGTTCCGGGCGCTCAAGGGCTTCCCGGTCAACTCGGGCGTGTACGTGAGCGCAACCGATCCGAACGATGCCACCAAACTGCTGCCGACCGATTCCTACGGGGTGGTGGATTGGCAGGGCACTTGGAAGCCCCCGTTCGGTGCGCGCAATGTGCTGATCTCGGCGAACCTCCAGAACCTGTTCAACAAGCACTACTCGACCTTCGTCGGGGTGCCGAACCTCGGGCGGCTGCTGCTGACGAAGGTGACGTACACCTTCTGAACCGGTCCGGCTGCTCAATGGCTGGGCGGCCGGGGCAGTCTCTCCCCGGCCGTCCGGCCGTTTAGCCGTCCGGTCCCTTCGCCGCATATGCGCCTATCCGGCCGGTTGCCCTCGCTCCCGTACGTCGCGCCGTTCGCGACGTTCATGCTGCTGCTCGCAGTCTCACCTTGCCTGGGGCTGGCGCCGCGCGCGGAAGGTCTGCTTCGGGTCGGGGGCCTCGCGGGGGGGCTCTGGATCGGCGCCCGGCAGGTCATCGCGCTCGGGGTCCGCCACCCCCTTACCAGCGTGGCGCTCGGGATCGGGGTGTTCGCCCTGTGGATCGCGCCCGACG
>JBGPVQ010000066.1:0-10217 GCA_041491785.1 Gemmatimonadota bacterium
AGATGCTGGCGGGGGATCCGCCGTTCACCGGCCGCACTCCCCAGATCGTGATGGCCCGCCGGCTGAGCCAGCCGGTTCCGTCACTCCGGCTGGCTCGGCCCCAGGTTCCCGAGGCGGTGGAAGCGGTGCTGCGGAAGGCGCTCTCCCCGGTGCCCGCGGACCGGTTCGGCGCGACGACGGAGTTCGCCGCGGCGCTGACGGCCGCCGCGACGGGATCCGTGGCGGCGGCGCCCGAGATCGCGGCGGTTCCCGCCCCCGGCCCACGGCGCGGTGTTCTCGCCGTCGCTGCGACCGCGCTGCTCTTCGTCGCGTTCGCCGGGGTGTGGCTCGCGCGACACCGGACCGGAACTCCGGTCGCCGCACCCGCTCCGCCGGGGGCGGACACCGGGCTCCGGCTCGCCGTGCAGCCGTTCCGAAGCCTGAGCCGGGACAGCGCCGATGCCTATTTCGCCGATGGGCTCACCGAGGAGGTGAACGCGACCCTTTCGAACCTGGGCGGGCTCCGGGTCATCGCGCCCACCTCGGTGCTCCCCTATCGGGGCAGCACCAAGTCGCCGGCCGAAATTGCCGCGGAGCTCAGGGTCGACGCGCTGCTCGACGCCACCGTGTTCAAGGCGGGCGACAGCGTGCGCATCAACGTGCGGCTGATCGACCCACGGAGCCAGGTCGCGAGCTGGAATCAACAGTACAACCGCACCATGCGAAACGTGCTCGCGGTGCAGAGCGATGTGGCGACCCAGGTAGCGCGGGTCCTGCGGGTGCAGCTCGCGACAACCGAGTCGCGATCGCTCGCCCGGCCGCCGACCACCAACCCCGACGCCTACGACCACTATCTGCGGGGTCTCTCCCGCGGGGAGGGCCGGGCCGCGACTGATGCCGCCATCGTTGAATACGAGCAGGCGGTGGCGCTGGACTCCAATTTCGCTGCGGCGTGGGGACTGATGGCGAGGGCCTATATCGCGCTGGTTTTCAATTTCGAAGAAGACCGCCGCTGGCTCAACAAGGCCGAATCCGCCATCAACCGCGCGCTCGCAGTGGACTCGGCGACCGCCGAGGCATGGCTGGCACGCGGGGAGTTCGTGGGGAATGCGCTGGGCGGCTGGCATTTCGAGGAAGGGCTCGCCGCGGTCCAGCGGTCATTGCGGATCAGGCCCAGCTACGCGGATGCCCATGCCAGCCTCGGCTCCCTGCTGTTCCACTACGGCTTTCACGAGGCGTCGCGGACCGAGCTGCTGAAGAGCCTCTCGCTGGATCCCCGCGACCGGTGTCTCCCGGTGTGTCCGGGCTTCTCCACCGCGCGGATCGCCCGGGTGCTCTGGTACCAACAGAAGTTCGATTCGGCGCTGGCGGCGTTCCGCGCGCTTCCGATGCTCGCCGGATGGGCGAACGAGGAGGCGGTGGTGCTGGGAGCCCTCGGGCGGCCCAGCGAAGGTCTGGCGGTGCTGGACAGCGCCCGCTCGGGGGAGTCGGGGGTGTCGCCGGCCGCCACCGCCGACTTCGCGGCGGCGCGCGCCCTCCTGCTGGCAATCCAGGGCAAGGAGGCGCCCGCCCTCGAGCAGATCCGCCTCGCGATCTCCCGCGCGAACACCCGCTCGCATTTCCACCACGCCCAATTCAGCATCGCCTGCGCCTACGCGCGGATGGGGCGGAAGGCCGACGCGGTGCAGTGGCTGCGGAAGACCGCCGAGAACGGCATGCCGAATTATCCGCTGTTCCGGAACGACCCCAATCTGAAGATTCTGCAGGGCGACGCGGAGTACGAACGGCTGATGGGGTCGCTCCGGGCGGACTGGGAGCGGCGGCGGAAGCTGGTGGAGCGGTGAGGGGGACGCCCCAGGCGGCGGCAGCGCCGGCACTGCCTCGACCAGGGTCTCGAGGTCACCTGGCCGCCGACCGATGAGCCGTGGAATGTGAACGAGGTGCTCCTGCGCCACTCTGACGGCCAGGTCTTTCTAATCGGTCAGTGACTCGCAGAAGACGAGTGGCGGTCGAGGGCTCCCGCCGGAATCGTCGGCGCGGCCGCAAACCGCCCTGCGAGGTCCGTATCATAGGACTCAGCGTGGACTCGCCGCCCCCGGTTCCGGGGCCCGGCCGTCACCCGTTTCCATGGGAGCCCCCATGCCCCGCTTCTTCGCCACCCAGTCCGGTCTCGCCGCTGCCGTCTTCGCCGCCGTTGCCCTGGCTTCCTGTCGGCAGGATGCTCCCGAGGTCGTGGTCGGGCCGGTGTTCGCCAAGGCCGCCTCCGGCCCGTCGGTGTCCTCCGCCGACCCGAACGCCGCCACCAGGGACACTACTCTCGACGTGCGGATCCTGGGGTCGGGCTTTGGCAGCGGGTCCCGTGCGGACTTCCTCTTGGCCGGGGCCCCTGACCCCAAGGTCAGGACCAACAACACCCGGTTCGTGAGCTCCACTGAGCTGGTGGCTAATATCACGATCGACGCGGCGGCGGTCCCGAACTATCGCGATGTCGCGGTGACGACCGCCGCGGGGAAGAAAGGGGTTGGGACCGAGGCCTTTATCGTCTTGCAGGCGGGGGAAATAGCCCCTGCAGGACTCGCCAACCCCTTTGTGTGGGATGTGAATTCCTCCGGGTTGGCGGTAGGGGGTGGCTCTCTCTCCGGTACCGCGTGCAACGGACAAGCCTTCGCGTGGAGCCAAACCGACGGCGGGACGATGCTGCCGGTGGCAGCAGGCTTCTGTGGTGGCACCGCCCGGCGGGTGAACGATCTGGGCGTGATCGCGGGGAATGTCGGAACCACTGGCGGGGTCGCGGCTACTCAGATTGCCCGCTGGACTCCGGCGGGCGGCGGGACCTGGAGCGTGGACGTACTGCCCAAACCGGGCGCGAATCTGCTCTGGCTCACCCTGCATGGCCTGAATGCCGGCGGCCACGTGGTGAGCGCCTGGAAGAACCCGGATGGAACCTGGGACTCGTGGTTCTGGAGCGATGGCACCGGGTGGCGGAGACTCGCCAGGCCATCGGGCGCTACCTGGTGCTATGCGGAGGACATGAACGACGCCGACCAGATCACCGGTTACTGCAATGGCGCAGTTTCCCCGGGTGGGGCGGTCTACTGGGCCAGTCCGACCAGTCCGGGGGTCCGGCTTCCCGGCTTCGGCGGCAATATTTCCAACAAGGCGAGTGCCGTCAACAACCTCGGAATCATCGCGGGTTCGTACGTCTCGGGAAGTCAGGCCCACGCGGCCCGCTGGCGGCCCAACGGTTCTGGCGGCTGGCTGGTCGATGATCTGGGCGCTCTGGGGAATGTCACCGGCCTGAATGACGCGGGAGCGATGGCGGGGTCGAACAAAGGCGACGGGTTCTACATCTCAGCCGGATCGGTGATGGAGATACTGAGCCCCTTCAGCCCCCCTGCGTCGTCCACGGCGTTCATAACTCTCGGCAACAGCACCTCGGATGGGATCACCTGGCTCGTCGGGTGGGGATTGACCGGCCAGTCCGGCGGGTACCGGGCACTCTGGTGGAAGCGATGAGTCAGGCGCCGATTCGATGAGTCGCAATAAGGACCGAAGGGCCGGACGTTCGTCCGGCCCTTCGTCACACCGCGGGGCGAGCGGCAGCGCATGATTCGGCGCCCTGGCGGTCAATCAGGCCGCGGGCTCGCCAGGAGCCCGAATACAGGGTGATGATGCCGTTGGTGGCCACGTTTGACGCCCTCCACCCACGCGGTACATTTGCCGTGAAGCTCCCTCCACGGCGGCCCCATGGGCGCAGGCGTCCCACTCGAGCTCGGCAGGCTCCTCTCGGCGCGGGACGATTCATCCCGCGCCGAGGCGTGGGACCGTCTCATCGCGCAGCATTCACCCCTGCTGCTCCGCGTCGCGCGCTCCATGGGCGGTGGCCATGACGCAGCCATGGACCGCTACACCTTCGTCCTCGACAAGCTCCGCCAGGACGACTTCCGGCGGCTCCGGATCTACTCTCCCAACGCTCGAGCCAGGTTCACCACCTGGCTCGTCGTCGTGGCGCGGCGACTCTGTCTCGACCAGCATCGGAAACGCTATGGGCGAGCGCGCCCCACCGACGACCCGGCCGGCGCCGCCTCGATGCGTGCCGCCCGGCATCGCCTGGCCGACTCTTTCTCGATCGATCTCGCGCCCGACCATCTCCCCGATGCCGGCGCGCCGTCCGCGGACCGCGTAATCATCCGGGCCACCCTCGACGCCGATCTCCGCACGGCCGTAGCCGAGCTCCCGGCGCGGGACCGCCTACTTCTCGCGCTCCGTTTCGAGGACGATCTCTCCGCCTCCCACATCGCGGGAATTCTCGGATACCCCACACCGTTCCACGTCTATCGACTCCTCAATGCCGTTTGTCTCCGTCTCCGCCACGCCCTTGAAGCGCGCGGCATCCAGGGCTCCGATGGCTGACCACCCTCGCAAAGCGCGCCGGATCGGCCGTGTAATTATAGAGGCCGATCCCCCGATCGGCCCGGGGAGCTCGTGGTGAGCACGCCGGTCGCGGGAGCGAAGGGGGATGCCCATATGAACGAGAGCGACATCGCGGCCTATGTCGATCGCCGCCTCTCGGTGGCGGAGCGCGATCGGATCGAGCAGCACCTTGCCGGTTGCCGTGAGTGCCGCAACGAGGTGGTAGAGTCGCGCCGAGTCCTGATGCAGGCTCGGCGGCCACGTCTGATTCTGCTCGGTGGGAGCGTCCTGGCCACGGCGGCCGCGCTTCTGCTGGTTCTCCGGCCGGCGTTCATCTTCCCGCGGGCCGACGGCGAGAGCGCCAGGCTTCGCAACGCAGGAGCTCCGACGACGCTTGTCGCGCACGGACCGAGCGGTGAGGTTCCGCTCTCCGGCCTCACCTTCGTCTGGGGTGCGGCGCAGGGGGCCGCAACCTACCGGCTGACTCTCTCCGGTGCCGACGGCGTGCCGCTCTGGACCGCAAGCACGACCGACACGACTCTCGCGCTCGCCGATTCGGTCCGGCTGGGCCCCGGAAAGCCGTATTTCTGGATGACCGACGCGCTTCTCGGCGACGGCACCACCCGCTCGACCGGACTGCGCGAGTTCCGCCCCACTCGATGATTCATACGCGGCGGGTGGCGGCCGGCACCGTCGGCCTCGTCGTCGCACTCGCCGGAGCCTGCACGCGCAAGCCTGCCGAGCCGACCGGTAACCCCCTCCGCGCGGAGCCCGCCGCGCTCGCTCTCCCCTCCGATCCAATCGGGCTTGCAGCGGCGCTCGCCGTTCCGGCCGAGTCGCTCCGCGCCGCCGGCGAGGAGCGCTACGGCCGCCAGGCCTTCGACAGCGCGCGAGCGATCTGGAGCGTGGAACTCACCCGAGCCCGCGCCGCGGGCGATTCGGTCGCCGAGGCCCGCGTGCGGATGTGGCTCGGGCTGGCGGCCTGGCGCCTCGGCGACTACCCTGCCGCGCGTCGCGAGGGGGAGGCCTCGCTGGCACTCAAGCGACGGATCGGCCTCGACGCCGAGCTGTCCCGATCATTCAATGGCCTCGGCCTTCTCGCCTGGAACGAAGGGCGGCACCGGGCAGCCCTCACCCTCTTCGATTCCGCGCTCGTCGCGGCTCGGCGGCATGGAGATCGGGCCATGATCGCGCGCGCCACCGGCAACATCCCTCTCGTGCAGGTCGAGCTAGGAGAATTCGATGCGGCCCGGCAGGGCTTCCTTGCCGCCGTCGAAGCGGGCCGGGCACTCGGCGACGACAAGATCCAGGGGAACTCCCTGGCGAACCTCGGCATGTTGGCGGTCCGCCTTGGCGATCCCCGGACCGCGCTCCACTTTCTCACCGAAGCGCGGCAGCACTATGCCACCTTCGGCGATGCTCTTGGCGAGGCCAACGCGCTCGGGCAGCTCGCCACTGCGTGGAGCGGGCTGGGGGAATTGCAACGAGCGATCGCTGCGGCGGACTCCGATCTCGCACTCGCCCGTGCCCATGGGCTCCAGCAGGAGGTGGCCGCGGTGCTCGAGGTCCTTGCCGACCTGCTGGTCCAGGGCGGCGATCTCCGGCCGGCGCTCCACCGCCTGGGAGAGGCCGACAGCATTGACGCGGCGCTCGGGCTGGCGGTCGAGCGGGGCAACAACCTCCGCCGACAGTCGGCGATACTGCTTGAACTGGGCGAGGCCCAGGCGGCGGTGGCCCGCTCCGAAGCAGCCCTGGCCGCGCACGACCGGGTGGAGGCACACGCCGAGGTGGTTCACGATCGCCTGCAACTCGCCGTGGCCCTCTCTCGGGCCGGCAGCTTGGTTCGGGCGAGGGCCCAGGTGGATTCGGCGCTGGCGGAGGGCCAGCGGCTCGGTAGCCCGCTCGAACTCCGGGACGCCGCCGCGGTGGCGGCTCACCTCGCCCTCGAGTCGGGCGACGCGCGGGGCGCGCTCCACCACCTCCCCGCCAGGGTTGCCACGGAGACTAGCCTGGATTGGCGACTCGCCGACCTGCGCGGCCAAGCCCTCCTTGCCATGGGGAGGATCAACGAGGCGCGCAACGAAGGGGAGGCCGCCATCAAGGCGCTGGAACGGGAGCGGGGTTCGCTCGGGATGGGTCCGCTGCGCTCGGCCTACATCGCGAGTCGGGCCGGCCCCTTCTCCCATCTCGTGGCGATTCACCTGGCGCGGGGGGACACTACCACCGCATTCCGGGTTGCGGCGTCGATGCAGGGGCGCGGTCTCGCCGAGCGGCTCGGCGGAATGGCGGAGGCGTCCGGCCACATCGCGGAGGTGGCGGAAGGGGAGCGAATACTCCTCCGCGCCGCTGTCCTCGAGCAGAAGCTCGATTCCCTCGGTGCTGATCGTGAAAGTGCGGAGCGTCGGGCCGGCCTCGATCGCCAGCTTGCGTCGGCGCGCGCCGCGTACGAAGAACACCTCGCCAGCCGTGCCCCAACCTCGGGCGGCCGCTGGCTCGGGCTGGTCGGTGTCAGCCTGGGACAGGTCCAGTCTCTCCTGGGCGACGACGAGGCGCTACTCACCTTCCTGGCCGGGCCGGAACGGCTCGACCTGTTCGTCGTCTGGCGCACCGGCGTGCTTCATCGCGGCGTGCCGATCGGTGAGCGTGATCTGGCGTTGCGCGTGCGCGTCGCGCGGGAGCTCCTCGCCGCCGCGCACCGGGGAGGAGAAGTCGCCCCGCCACTCGCCGAGCTGTATGATCTCCTTCTCGCTCCGGCCGTCGCTGCAGGCGCGCTCGACGGAGCGTCCCGACTGCTGATCGTCCCCGGCGGTCCGCTCGGGGCCCTGCCCTTCGCCGCACTCTGGAATCGTCGCACCGGGCGATTCCTTGTGCAGGATCGGGTGGTGACCTATCTGCCCACGGTCGCGGCGCTGGGGGAGAGATCCGTCGCCGAGCCAAAGCCCGAGGGACGCCTGACGATCTTTGCGCCCCTTCCGGATTCATTGCCGGGCACCGAGCGCGAGGCCCGGGCGGTGGCGCGACTGGTGCCTGGCGCCGAGCTACGGTTGGGCCTAGCCTCGGACGAGGCGGGATTCCGGCACGCGCTCGAAGCCGGCCGCCCGATTCATCTCGCCTCGCACGGCTCCTCCAACATCCAGAATCCGATGTTCTCGCGCATATTCGTGGGACGGCCGGGGTCAGGGCTTCCTGAAAATGATGGCCGCCTCGAGGTTCATGAGATTCTTCTCCTCGCAACAACCAGCTCCCTGGTGTTCCTCTCCGGATGTGAGACGGGTGTGGGTACCGCAGGTCAATCGGCGTTTGAGTCGGGGTCGGAGGCCGGGTCCCTGGCCCAGGCCTTCCTCGTCGCGGGGGCGCGAAATGTCGTGGCCACGCTCTGGCGGGTCCCGGATGCAGGAGCCGCCGACCTTGCCGAGCGGTTCTACCGCCATCTGGCCACAGGACGATCGCCCTCCGACGCGTTGGCGCTGGCGCAGCGAGACGGGCTTGTCGCCTCGCCGGGATATACCTGGGCCGCCTATGCCGTGTTTGGCGTGGGGACGACGGAGCGGAAGGCGGGGTATCGCCTGGAACGTTGAGCGGACGCGGGGCACCAGGCCGTGTTAGAGGGTGAGGGCGGATGTTCCCCAAGCCTGTCGCGATGCGCCACCAGGACGGGGCGGATCGCGTTGTGATCCGCCCCCCTTATTGCCCCTTAGGGGCTCGATCCAGGACTCTCCTGATCCAGAGGGGCCTCTCTAACCCGTTGAATTCCGGCAATTGGCAGGCCTTCACGCAAGGACGTGTCGTCCGCTGTCGGAGTTCATCGCCGCAGTTGCCGGATTTTGCCGGCCTATCCTCGACACCGTCGAACCAGGGCCCTGGGACTACAACAGAGTCCGCCCACATTCTCGCCCTCATCTGCGGGCTCGGCATACTGCTACCGGCTTCCGCCGAAGCTCAAGCGGCCCCGCCCGTGAGCTCGACGGGACAGCGCGCCGATGGTAGCTACAGCACCGCGGCGTCCAAACCACTCGTCGCGCAGGGGGGCTGTCCTTCCACGGTCGGCGTCAACCGCCTCGCGCACGATCGACGGGACAAGAGGGAAAGGCTGCATCAGTGTCGCGGCGAGTGGCGGATGCGTGATCGTGGGCCTATGATCTTGGGAGGGTGGGCACCGGTGACACGCGATATTACTGCGGATCTGTCCCGTACCGGTTTCTTTCCGTTGGAGGGTGACCGCTCGATGCCCGTCCCCATCCCAACCAGAACGCATCGGATGGTCCTCGCCACGCGGGCTGCCGCCGTCGGGGCGCTTCTGCTCGTGGCCGCCTCGGGGAGCCTGGCAGGTCAGCCTGAAGCGCGGGTTCGCGATTCGACAGGCTGGCAGCTGATCTCGCGGACCGAGGCCTTGGGCGGGGTCGGGATATTGGCCGCCGCCTTCATCGCTGACGGAGACTGGCGCACCGAGGTTCAAGAGATCCGCTCCAATACCACCAATCGTCTCGCGACGCTGGGCAATGCCTTGGGGAACGGCAAGTACGTGTTGCCGCCTCTCGCGGTGTTGTATCTGGGTGGGCGGCTCACGCACCAGCGGGGAATCACGGCGGCGGCGCTCCATACTGGGGTTACCTTCCTGTTCGCCGGCGCAGCCTCGGTGGTCCTCAAAGAGGCGGTGGGGCGGGCTCGGCCGTCGCAGGGAGGAGACCCAACCAGTTATCGGCCGTTCTCCGGGTTCGATTCGTTTCCGTCCGGGCACTCCACCGTGGCGTTTGCGGTCGCGGCTTCGCTGGCCAGCCACACGCACCACCTGTGGGTTCGGACGCTGCTTTATGCCGGAGCCAGTCTGACCGGCTTTGCTCGGATGAATGACGACAAACACTGGCTATCCGACGTGATCGCCGGGGCGGCGGTTGGGATCCTCGCCAGTCGGGTTACCGCCCACGTCGCTGGCACCGGCAGGTTGGGGCCCGCCAGCTCCGGCCTTGGCTTGAGGCTGTCCTTCTAGCCACCTCGGTACGATTTCCGACGGGGCGCCCCGGGTAAGCAGGGAAGATGCGGCTACATACCACGACCTGGAAATGCCGGAACTCCGATCGACTGCAGCGCCTGATGGACGCTGCGGCCGCTCGGGGACCGCTGCACCCGGTGATCATGGACATCGGGCCGGGGGCTGCCAGCACGCTCTGGATGTACGTCCATCCTCCGGGCAAGACCAGGGAGTGGAAGCTGGGCCAGCGAATCCGGGGTGGCCTCGCCCGGCTGGGCGACTCGGTCGTCAGATCGCTGCCCTTTGGGTCATTGTGCTGCCCGGAGTTGGAGGAAGTCTATGCCCTGTCCACCGGCTTACAGCCGCGCCGGATCGACGTCGTCGACATCGAGCCGCGCGTCCTGCGGGCCGCGTCCAAGGTGGCGCGGCACAGTCACGACGACACGCTTTTCAGGTTTCATCGGATTGATGTCTCGGCCGGACCCCTGCCGCTGACGGCTGATCTGGTGATCGCGTACCAGGTCATCGAACGTACCGCCGACCCTCAATCCACACTCCGAACAATTGCGGCGGCGGTTCGGCCGGGCGGCCTGTTGTCTGTCGTGACTTCATTGAGCATCGAGGGGATGAACAAAATCGAAAATGGCTTGTGGGCTCGACCAGCGTCGATCACCTAGGGCGGCCTCGTCAAATCAATGGTTTCGATCAGACACCGCTGGCATTGTGTCTTCCTGAACCGAACGCGATGGTCCGGATCTGGTTTGCCGACCACCGTATCACCCCGGAACGCGCCAGGGAGAAGTTGGTCGGCGTTCTGACCCGGCGGTCGAGACGTCACAGGACTCTCCTGATCCGG
>JBGPVQ010000067.1:0-10122 GCA_041491785.1 Gemmatimonadota bacterium
GGATGGCTCCGCCGATCCGCCCCAGCTCCTCGTCAACGGCGATTCGATTCCCCAACCGCTGCACCTCACGGCCGGCGTGGCGCACCGCTTCCGCTTCGTCAACATCGGAATGGCCGGCGCCTATTGGCCGACGCTCAAGCAGGATTCCACCCTGCTTTCCTGGCGTTTCGTGGCGAAGGACGGCGCCGATCTGCCGCCCGCGCTGGCGGTGATGCGCCCGGCCCGTGCGCGGATTCAAGTGGGGGAAACCTGGGACTACGTGTGGACGCCGGCCGCGGGGGATTACCGGCTGGGAATTTCAATCGGCGATCCCGACAAGCCGCAATGGGTCCAGTTCCTCATCGTGCGTTAGGAGCACCAGCATGATCGCCTATGAAGTGACGGTGGATGTGGACGAGGCCCTGGTCGAGCGCTACCTGGCGTTCATGCAGACCCGCCATATCCCGCAGCTCCTCGCGACCGGGTGCTTCGCGCACGCCGAGCTGGACCGCGCCAAGCAGACCCGGTTCCGGCAGCGGTACCTCGCGGCCACGCTGGCCGACCTCGAGCGATACCTCGAGCGCCATGCCCCGGCAATTCGAGCCGACTACGACCGGCATTTCCCGGAAGGGACCCGGCTGTCGCGGGAAATCTGGGAGGAAGTCCATCGCTGGAACCCCCCGAGGAGCAAATGATGCTGCTCACCGCCGCCCTCGCGGTCCTCGCCGCCTCGGCCGCCGATACGCTGCGCTACAGCGTCCTCATTTCCGGCAATCTTGCCGGTTCCCAAGTCGTCACTCGCGAAGCGGACGGATCCTGGCGCACCCGGTTCGATTTCAACGATCGCGGCCGCGGCCCCAAGATCGACGCCCGGATCACGCTCAACGGGCGGGGCATTCCGATCGCCGTCGTGATCACCGGCAACGACTACCTCAAGGCGCCGGTCGACGAGCGATTCACCCTGACCGACGGAAACGCGTCCTGGGCGAGCAGCGCGGAGAAGGGCGCCAGCTCCGCGGGGGCCGCCGCGTTCTACGTTCCGCTCAACGGCCCGCCCGACCTGCTCGCGCAGCTCGCGCGGGCGCTCCTTCAGGCGCCGGGTCAGCGCCTGGCGCTGCTCCCCGCCGGCGAAGCCAGGATCACCCGGGTGGGAATCCGGACGGTCGCGACCGGCGGCCGGAGCGAACGCATCCTCCACTATCAGATCATCGGACTCGACTTCACGCCTACCGACCTCTGGCTAACCGAGGACGGGAGGTTGTTCGCTGTTCTGTCGGGCTGGAGTCGGGTCATCCTGGAAGGGTGGGACGCCGCCGCGGACGGGCTCATGGCCGCGCAGGACTCAGTGGCCCGGGACCGCCAGCTGGCCGCCGCGCGGTCGCTCGCCCAGCGGCCTACCGGACCGGTGGCCTTGACCGGTGCCGCGCTCTTCGACGCGCCCAATGCGAGGCTGGTTCCCGGTACCACGGTGCTGGTGGAGGGAAACCGGATCACCGCCGTCGGGGCCGACGGCACCGTCCCCATTCCACCCGGCGCGCGACGGATCGACGCCACCGGCAAGACGCTGCTGCCCGGGCTCTGGGACATGCACGCCCACATGGGCGAGGTCGACGGGCCCCTCGACATCGCCGCCGGCGTGACCAGCGTCCGGGACATGGCCAACGATGCCGACCAGCTCGCCACGATGCAGAAGTCCTGGGACGCGGGCACCGCGATCGGCCCCCGGGTCGTGAAGGCCGGGTTCATCGACGGCCGAGGCCCCTACCAGGGGCCGGGGAAGGCCCTGGTCTCCACCCGGGAGGAGGCGCTCCGATGGGTGGACTGGTACGCCGACCACGGGTACGAACAGATCAAACTCTACAGTTCCCTCGACACGGCGCTGGTGGCCCCCATCGCGGAGCGGACCCATGCGAAGGGGCTCCGGCTCTCGGGCCACATTCCGAATCACCTGACCGCGGCCGGAGCGGTGCTGGATGGCTACGATGAGATCCAGCACACCAACATGCTGTTCCTCAACTTCCTGGGCGACAGCATCGATACCCGGACCCCCGCGCGCTTCACGGCGGTCGGCCGCTACGGCGCGGGCCTGGACATCACGGCGGACAGCGTGCGGGCCTTCCTCCGGCTCCTCAGCGAACATCACACCGTGGTCGATCCCACCCTCGCCACCTTCGAGGGGATGTTCACCGCGAATCCGGGCGAAATGTCCGAGGGTGATGCCCGGATGGCACCCCGTCTTCCGGCGCAGGTCCGCCGGGGGCTGATGGCCGGCGGCCTCCCCGCCCCACCCGAGCTGCGGGCCCGGTACCGTGCGAGCTACGCCAACATGCTTCGCATGGTGAAGGCGCTCTACGACGCCGGGATTCCGATCGTCGCCGGCACCGATTGCATGGCCGGGTTCTGCCTACACCGTGAGCTCGAGCTCTACGCCCAAGCGGGAATTCCCAACTCCGAAGTCCTGCGCATCGCGACCTATGTCCCCGCTCAGATCATGCACCGGGGCGACCGGCTCGGCTCGGTGGCGCCCGGGAAGCTCGCCGATCTGATCCTGGTCGAGGGCGACCCGGTGGCCGATATCACCAACATTCGCCGGGTTTCCCTGGTCATGAAAGACGGGGTCATCTACCAGCCGGATGCCGTCTACCGGACCATCGGCGTGCTTCCCTCGCGGGCGACAGCTCCCCCGCTCCGCCCCGAGCACGGGCGGAAGCTCGCGCACACCTACTCGATCGTCGCGTGGGACTCGGTCACCGGCGATCTCGGCGTCGCCGTCCAGTCCAAGTTTCCCAACGTCGGCGGCCTGGTGCCCTGGGCCAAGGCCGGCGTCGGCGCGGTGGCCACCCAGAGCCTGGCCAACACCGACTACGGCGAGAAGGGACTCGACCTGCTGGCGAAAGGCGCCACCGCGGAGGAGGCGCTCCGGATCATCATGCGCACCGACACCATGCTGGGGGATCGGCAGGTCGGCATCGTGGATGCGCGCGGCAACGCGGCGAGCTTCACCGGCGAGCGGGATTTCGACTGGGCCGGCGGGCGAGTCGGGAAACCCGGTGGCGGAACCACCGAAGGTGGCAAGGGCGCCGTCATCTCGGGGCACAGCTTCTCGGCGCAGGCCAACATCATGGTGTCGGATCAGACGGTGAAGAATCTGGCCGAAACGTTTGAGCGGAGCCGCGGCCCGCTGGCGGACCGGTTGCTGGCGGCACTCAAGGCGGGTCAGGCCGGCGGCGGTGACAAGCGTGGCATGCAGTCCGCGGCGCTGCTCGTGGTTCGAAAGAACGGGGGCTACCTCGGGGCCACCGATCGGTTCATCGACATCCGGGTGTACGACGCGAAGGATCCGATCGCCGAGCTCGACCGCCTCCTGGCGCTCCACAAGCTGCATTTCTTCCCCAGTGAACCCGCCGACCTCGTCCCCATCACCCCGGAGATCATACGGCAATTGGAGCCGGTGCTGCTCACCGAGCCCGCCAACCAGCCGGCCAAATGGCTGCCGGCCCCGCAGGGGACGGTAAACCGGAAATTCCTCGAGGCGCTTCGCGACTTCATGTACTGGGAGAACTACGACGTCCGGGTCCGGATGGACGGGAAGATCGATCGGGTGGTGCTGAACGATATTCTGGCCAAGCGGAAGCGATAGCGCCTCAGCGGGGAACCGCGCGCATCACCAGCACCGTGACGTTGTCGGTACCGCCACCCGCCAGGGCATCGGCCACCAGCGCGCGCACCACCTGCTCGGAGGACGTCATCGTCCGCAATCGCTCGGCGATCTGTTCGTCCGACACGTGTTTGGTGAGTCCGTCGGTGCAGAGCAGTACGGAGTCGCCATTCTTGAGATCGGTCCGGGTCACTTCAGGAACCCAGGTGCTGCCCCCGAGTGAACTCGAAAGCACATGGGCGTAGGGACTCCGCTTGGCCTGCTCCGGCTTGAGCACCCCCGAGTCCACCAGGTCCTGCGCCATCGTCTGATCGCGGGTCAGCTGCTCGAGGACCCCGGCCCGGAAACGATAGCACCGGCTGTCCCCCACCTGTAGCACGTAGAGTGCCGGCCACATCGCAATCAGCATCGTCAGGGTGGTCGCCATTCCCTGGCGGTCCCCGCTTTCCTTGGCCCGCGAGGCGATGAGTTCGTGGCTCCGTCCGGCGGCGTCGCGAAGCGACTCCAGCAGCAGCTCGTCATCGGGAGAGTCCGCCATCAGGAAGCACTGCATGGTATTGGTGACGTAGCCGGCGATGGCCTCGACGGCGGAACGGCTCGCCGCCTCGCCACCGGCGCGCCCACCCACCCCATCGCACACCATCCCGAGCGAGGCGAGACGCTGGCTGGGGATCTCCAGCAACTCCGGATTGGGAAGGCTGGTGACGTGCACCCGCATTGTCTTGTGGAGGGTCGTGACCAGGAAGTGATCCTGGTTGTCCTTGCGCATCAGGCCCCGGTCGGTGAGGCCGAAGAAATCGAGCTCGTCGTCGCGGGGCCTGGGCGGCGCGGCCGCGGCGTGGGAGCCGGTGATGGGGCCGGAGGGCGCTGACATCGTCCCGTCAATCTACCGCCGGGGGGAGGGGCCGCCAGAGCGGTGCCGGCACCAGCGCGAACCCAGACAGCGAGGCCTCCGGGAGCCGGCGGCTCAAGCTCAGAGCCGGGTGAGATGCCGACGGTTGCCGGACCCGACGGAGTTGGCAATGGAGCCCGGGCGGACTGCCATTTTGCGCCAAAATGGCAGGTTTCGGCGGTACGACGGTTGCTCCCAGGTACCAGTAATCGCCGAGTCACGCGGTGTCGGTCTCCGGTACCCTGGCTCCCCAGCTCCCCAGCTCACTGAAGGAGTCCACCGTGGCCTCAAAAATCATCGGCATCGACCTCGGCACGACCAATTCCGTCGTGGCCGTCATGGAAGGCGGCGATCCGGTGGTCATCCCCAACGCCGAGGGCGGCCGCACCACCCCGTCGGTCGTGGCGTTCACGAAGGACGGTGAGCGTCTGGTAGGCCAGGTGGCCAAGCGCCAGGCGGTGACCAACCCGAAGCAGACCATCTTCTCCATCAAGCGGTTCATGGGCCGCCGGATGGCGGAGATTACCGAAGAGGTGAAGCGGGTCCCCTACAAGGTCGAGGCCGGGCCCAACGGACTTGCCGCGGTGGAAATCGGCGGAAAGAAGTACACCCCGCCGGAGATCTCCGCCATGATCCTTCAGAAGATGAAGCAGACCGCGGAGGACTATCTCGGCTATACGGTCGAGAAGGCGGTCATCACCGTCCCCGCCTACTTCAACGACGCCCAGCGGCAGGCGACCAAGGACGCCGGCAAGATCGCGGGGCTCGAGGTACTCCGGATCATCAACGAGCCTACCGCCGCCGCGCTGGCCTACGGGCTCGACAAGAAGAAGGAGGAGAAGGTCGCGGTGTTCGACCTGGGCGGCGGCACCTACGACATCTCCGTGCTGGAGCTGGCCGAGGGCGTCTTCGAGGTCAAGAGCACCAACGGCGACACCCACCTCGGCGGCGACGACTTCGATCAGCGGCTCATCGACTGGCTGGTGGCGGAATTCAGGAAGGATCAGGGTATCGATCTGTCCAAGGACGCCATGGCGCTCCAGCGGCTCAAGGAAGGCGCCGAGAAGGCCAAGATGGAGCTATCCAGCACCCAACAGACCGACATCAACTTGCCCTTCATCACGGCGGACCAGTCGGGGCCCAAGCACCTGAACGTCTCCCTGACGCGGGCCAAGTTCGAGCAGCTGGTGGACGATCTGATCAGCCGGACCATTCCGCCGATGCAGCAGGCACTCAAGGACGCGGGACTCGACCCCAAGCAGATCGACGAGGTCATCCTGGTCGGCGGCTCGACCCGGATTCCCAAGATCCAGGAGATCGTCAAGAGCTTCTTCGGCAAGGAGCCCAACAAGTCGGTCAACCCCGATGAAGTGGTGGCCATTGGCGCCGCGATTCAGGGCGGTGTGCTCGGCGGTGAGGTCAAGGACGTGCTCCTGCTGGACGTGACCCCGCTTTCCCTCGGCATCGAGACACTGGGCGGCGTCACCACGGTGCTCATTACGCGGAATACCACGATTCCCACCCGGAAATCGGAGGTCTTTTCGACCGCGGAGGACAATCAGACCACGGTCGAGATCCACGTGCTCCAGGGCGAGCGCCAAATGGCGATCGACAACCGGACCATCGGCAAGTTTCAGCTGACCGGGATTCCGCCCGCCCCCCGGGGCATGCCGCAGGTCGAGGTGACATTCGACATCGACGCCAACGGCATCCTCCACGTGTCGGCCAAGGACAAGGCCACCAACAAGGAGCAGAAGATCCGGATCGAGGCCTCCAGCGGCCTGTCCGACACCGAGATCGACAAGATGGTCAAGGCGGCCGAGCTCCATGCCAAGGAGGACCAGGAGCGCCGCGAGGCCATCGAGGCCCGGAACCAGCTCGACGGGCTGGTGTACAAGGTCGAGAAGGACAGCAAGGAGTGGGTGGACCGGCTCGCCGCCGACGCCAAATCCCGGCTCGACGCCGCGGTGGAGGCCGGCCGGCAGGCGCTCCGCGCCGGGGATCCGGCCGGGATCAAGGCGGCGCTCAACGAGCTCAACGCCGCCTATTCCGCCGCCGGGGCCTCCCTGTACGAGCAGGCCGCCACGACCGGCGGCGGGACCGAACCCCCGGGGGCGGAGGCCCCGGCGGGTGAGAAGCCGAAGGAGGACGTGGTCGAGGCCGACTACGAGATCGTGGATGACGACAAGAAATAGGGGGCAGCGCGACTAACGCGTGCCCCGGCGCATCCTGCGTATATTAGAATTCCCGTAGTCGTACGACCGTCAGCCAGGGGTTGATCAACTATGTCGGTGCGTTCACTCAATTGGCTCAAGTTCGGCGGACTGGTAGGCCTGGCGTTCGGGCTGGGCCTGCTGTTCGCGGGCCTCCTCGACCTTCCTACCAATTCCCTCGCGCAAGCGGGCGGAACCCGGCTCGCGTCGGGTCAAACCGCCATCAAGCCGGTTGCGGCGCCGTCGATCCCCGCCGCGCAGCCGCTGGTGGCCTTGAGCGATGCCTTTGCGGCGGTGGCCGAGCATGTCCGGCCCAGCGTCGTGTTCATCAAGTCGGAGCGCAAGGAACGGGTGGCCCAGATGCCCCAGGTGCCCAGGGGCTTCGAGCCGTTCTTCGGCTTCCCGCAGCAGCGCAGCCGCGACCCGGTCATCGAGAAGGGCTCCGGCTCCGGCTTCGTGGTTTCGGAAGACGGGTACATCCTGACCAACAATCACGTGGTTGACGGCGCCCAGAAGGTAACCGTCGAGCTGCTCGACCGGCGCAACTTCGAAGCGACGGTGGTGGGAACCGATCCCTCGACCGACGTGGCGCTCATCAAGATCGCCGCCCGGGGGCTTACCCCCGCCGCCCTCGGCTCCAGCGCGGCCACCCGGATCGGCGAGTGGGTCCTGGCGGTCGGTAACCCGCTCGGCGAAAACCTGACCTTCACCGTGACCTCCGGAATCGTGAGCGCCAAGGGACGCGGCCAGCTGCAGCTTCCCGGGCGGAGCCCCCGATCGATTCAGGACTTCATTCAGACCGACGCGGCCATCAACCCGGGGAATTCCGGCGGGCCGCTGGTGAACGTGCGTGGCGAGGTGGTCGGGATCAACTCCGCGATCGCCAGCGAAACCGGCTACAACATGGGCTATGGCTTCGCGATTCCGATTGATCTGGCCAAGCAGGTGATGGATCAGCTGATCAAGACCGGCAAAGTGGAGCGCGCCGCCCTCGGCGTGCTGGTGGATGACGCCACAGCCACTGATGCCAAGTATGTCGGCCTCCCCGAAATCCGGGGCGTCAAGATCTCCAGCTACTCGGACGACAACTCCCCCGCCAAGCGGGCCGGCCTCGAGCCGGGAGACATCATCATCGCGATTGACGGGCAGCCGGTCGAATACACGGCGCAGTTGCAGCAGGTGGTGGGGTTCCGGCACCCCGGAGAGTCGGTGCGGGTCGACGTGGCGCGGAAGGGCGGAGTGCGGAAGACCTACACCGTCCGGCTCATCTCCGCGGCAGCCAGCGCCGAACAGGCCGCGGCCGATCAGGGTGCGGATCAGGGTCGGGGAGACGACAGCAGCAGCGCAGGTCCCGCGGCGGCGACGATCCGGCCGCTGGGCATTACAGTCACCCCGCTGACGACGGCCCTCGCCCGTGATCTGGGCACCCCGGCCTCGGTGCGGGGCCTGATGGTCCAGAGCGTGGACCAGGACGGCCCGACCGCCGAGCGGTCCACCCAGCTCTACGGGGTGGACAGCGGCAGCCCCGATGTCATCGTTTCGGTCGAGGGAACCCCGGTTCGGACCGAGGCAGATCTTCGTACGGCGCTCAAGAGCGCCGGCCCGGGAGGCATCGTCACGTTGCTGGTGTACAACAAGGCCGCCGGGAACTCGGGCGGCGCCCAGCGGGTGGTGCGGGTGCAGTTGGCGAAGTAGCGAGCCAGGAGATACGAGCAAAGGACGGGGCCCGGCGGTCGGCCGGGCCCCGTCATCTTGTATCAGCCCCGAGCCCCCCTATTTCGGCGCCACAACAATTTTGTTTGCCGCCGCGATCGAATCCCACGTGGTCCAGCCCCAACCCACCAGCTTGCCGTCCACCACCACGACCGGCGACATCTTTCGATCGGTGGTCGCAGCAGAATCCGTCGCCCCGGGCTTCGGATAGTACATCGCCTCGATGAAGTGCCCGTTGGCGAGGTAGGGAACCAGGCGTTTCGGCTTCTCGACGCCCATGATCTTGAGCACACTATCGGTGGGGATTCCGACGGTGAGCTTCTCGAGCCGGGCGTCGGGGCGGGAGCAGGCGGCGAGTGCCGCCGTGAAGAAAAGGGCTGCGAGGGGCAGCGATCGGAGTGAATTGGAAGTTGTCATGGCGCCAATATAAGCCGCCAGAATCGTTGTTTCCATAGGGAACGTCAATCGTGGGGCCCTCGCACCCAGGCGGCGAGCGTTGTACTGTGGGGTCGAGGGTGCGTTCCCGCGAGCGTGGCGGAACTGGCAGACGCGCAGGACTTAGGATCCTGTCCCGCAAGGGGTCCGGGTTCGACTCCCGGCGTTCGCATCAAGCTGCAGGGTAATCAGTTACAGCTTTCTCGCTCGCCCCCAATCGCGACCCTTCCGGTCGCGATGCCTCTTTTGATGCCGCTTAGCGGTATGGTTCCGGTCGGAGCATAATTACTGGTTAGGCGCCCTCGATTTCTGAGTCTCCGACCGGGACCTCGATCCTTACTTGATGCTCCCTTGATTGCCTCTCGAGAGGTTCGATGGTGGCGCCTGCTCCTTGGTGCCGGCATCCACCCTTCTCTGGAGGCACCATGCGATACTTTATTCTTGTCTCCGTCGCCCTCGCTTTCGGTTGCAGCAATGACAGCCCTAGTACCCCCTCCGACCCAATGGCAGCGCTCGTCGGCTCCTGGAGCATCCAGTCCTGGGATTTTCGTGACGCGAGCAACCCTACGCGCAGAGTTGACCGGGTCGCGGCTGGATTCGGCGGTACCCTCACTGTGGAGACGACCGGCGCCTTCACCGTCTCACTCACCTTTCTAGGTCAGGCCTTCGAGCCGCAAACGGGCACCCTGACGATCCATGGGGACACCCTGGGCTTTCACACCGCGGATGGGGACGCACTCATCCGATTCACTACTAGTAGGAGCACCATGACGTGGGATACTTTGGAACCCGAGGTCTTCGACATGGATGGGGACGAGGTGCTGGATAGTGTGGTGGAGCATATGGTCTTCCGACGAGGCTAGTCTAGGCCTCCGTGGGGCGCGCGTGAGGGGCGCCTAACCCGCGCTTGCTGCTGCCGGGGTCCTGAACGCGGCGGCCCGCCGCCGGGGTATGTTTGGGCTGGACGGCGGGGGCCGCCGCAGGCCCCCGCAGCAGAAGCGCAGGGCGCTAGGTGGCCGTCCCTTCTTTGAGTGCGCGATGACTTGCTCCTGCTCCGCTACGACCGCCTTCACCGCTCAGCACTTCGACGACAAGCGCGCGCGGGCCGAACTCGAAGCCTATCATCGAAAGGGTCCCGGTCCCACGACCCAGCGCCTCCTCACGGGCCTGCGGACAATTGGCGCAACCGAGGGCACATTGCTTGACATCGGGGCGGGTATCGGTGTCTTGAC
>JBGPVQ010000068.1:0-10089 GCA_041491785.1 Gemmatimonadota bacterium
CTGGGGTCCCTCGACGCCTTCAAGTTCGTGGTCCGCCTCCCCTACCTCTCCCCGACGAAGGATTGACCCCAAACCGGTCCGTCCCACGGTCTTGCGAATCACCTCCGACTGCTCACAATCCCCTGAGGGACCCGCTCCGGCTGGCTCGGGATCCCCCTTCCGGCCCCCCGTTCGGTGGGACGGATTGGTAGTCCAAATCATTACTTTACAATGACTTCCAATCCGGGCTGGCGCCCCGACCAGCCCCGGAACACTCTCGGGCGACTCCCAGGGGGCACTCAGCACGGGGTTTGCCGTGATCCGGCAGGACTGGGGAGGCATTCTCAGTCCCACAACGGCATCGACTTCTTGTTCGGAGGCAGGCACATGCGCATCCGCTCCCGAGTTCTCCCGTTCGTCGCCCTCGCGGCGGTGTCCGCGGCACACTCGGTCGAGGCGCAATCGGCGCATTCCGACCGCGAGTCCGTCGCGCAGATTCGCGACGAGCGCTTCAAGTGGTTCTTCGGCGCCTCGGCTGGCGCCCTCATGTTCGAAACCCAGAGACAGACTCAGTCGGGCGTGCCCGCGATCGGAGCGCACATCGCGGTGGTCGCCCGGCGCGCCGGCCTCATGCTGGGGGTGGACGAGGCGTTCGGGAGCAAGGAACCCTCGGCCTTCCTCGATTCGAGCAACGGGAATGAGCTGCGCTCGGTGACGTTCGATCGGATCCGGCGGTACGCCTTCAATCTGACCGGCTATCCGGTGCGCGGGAGTCTCCAGCCCTATCTGGGGGTCGGATTTGGCCTCCTCCAGGTCATCAACCCCCAGCCCGGCCCCGGCGAGATATTCACGTCGAGCGATGAAGCCGCCCGGAGCGCCGCGGCGGCCCGGGATCTTTCCGCCACGGGATTCATGTCCTTCCTGGCGGGTGTTCAGTTCAAGCTTGGACGGGTTGCGGCCTTCGGCCAGTACCAGCTGAGTTCATCGCCCGCCCCGGGAAACCTGATTCGGGGTCCTGGCCACTCCCTCATGGGCGGCCTGCGCTTCTCCCTGGGGAGCGCCAAGGAAGACATCAAGGGGGGCGGCTACTGATCTAGTCCCCGCAGCACGAATCGGAGCGGCCAGTCGGCGGCCTTGGTGATTCCAATGCGCGGAGTCACCAGAAGCTCACCGGCTGGCCGCTCCGACGTTTCCGCCACTGCCACCTTCGACCGCCCCATCAGACATCCGTCGAGCGCCCGGGTGATCCTCAAGGCCTGACAGAGCTTCCCGGGACCGTTGGTGAGATTGCGTTCGGCCACCGTGCCGCGCCGTCGCCGCATTACCCCAATCCCATCCCGCGGGACGATGGCCCGCAACAGCACCGCGGCCCCCGACCCGGGGCCGCCGCAAACCAGGTTCGCGCACCAGTGGATGCCGTACGACCGGTAGACATACCAAGTGGCCGGCGCGGCGAAGAGACTCTCATTGCCGTGATGCCGGCGCCCGCCGAAGGCGTGGGAGGCGGGATCATCCCTCCCGAGGTATGCCTCGGTCTCGACGATCACTCCGGACGTCCGGCATCCGCCGAATGTGGAAGCGATCGTCCTGCCCACGAGCTCGCGGGCAACGATGTCGGCGGAGCTCTGGAAGAAGCTGCCGGAAAGCCGCCTCACCCGCTCTTCTTACGAGGAGTCCGGCCGCGTTTCGGGGGCGGGGAAGCTCCCCCGGCAATCACCGGCTCCGATGCCAGGGCTTTCCCGGAGCGGGCCCGGCCCCGGACCGGCTTGGTTTCCGTAACGGCGGCGGGGCCGTGAGCCTCGTCGTCGACCCGGACCATCCCCACCAGCGGAAGTTCCGGAGGCCGGATCGGAGCCCGCGAGCCCCGGCGGAATCGGAGCGCCGGTGTGTGCACGGCCGGAGGGGCGGCGGCGGTGCCGCCGGCGCCGTTGGAGTCCGTGGTCAGGACTGCCGCTTCAGCGCCCTGCGCGATGTTCCGGGAGAATCCCAGGTCGGTCTTGTGCAGAGCGATCTCGTAGGTGTCATCGCCGAGCTTTCGCACGTCCGCCGCTTCGGCGTCGTTGGCCTGCCGGAGGAACCGGGCAAAGCGGCCGGGTTCCAGGAGCTGATCTTCCTTGCCATGGAGCGCGGCCATCCGGGCCCGGAGCGCCTCTCCGCTAACCGGAGTGGGAAGCTCCGCAAGCGCCCGTGCCAGTAGCTGGAAGGCCGCGGCGAGGGTGAGTGGCCCCCCACGCCCCGGCGGCGGCGCTGGTGGTGCGGTGTCAACGGCCTTGTCGCGGGCGGCCTCGTCTCCGCCCCGGCCCCTCCCCCGTCCGCGGCCGCGGCCACCGCGCCGGCTCCGGCCCTCTTCGCGCGCGGGGGCGGGCTCCCGTAAAGTCGCTTCCCGAACCGGAGGTTTGACCCCGCGTCCGCGCGGCACCGCACCCGGCTCCGCCGGCGCCACCTCGAACTGCCCATTGTCGAGCTTGGACACCTTGAGCAGGCCCTTGGCGCCCGCCTCAGTGACGAACTTGCTGAAGCGATTGAAGCCCGCGTTCCGTTCGTCGAAGTTCGGGTCGATCTGCTGCATTACCTGCTTGAGACGGTCGGAGCGCATCACATCGCCGTGCTGGCTCATCTGCTGCACCGCCTCGCCGACCAACTCCCATGGATCGCGCTGCGCCGACGGAGTGTCCGCCTCCTTGGTGAGCCCCGCGAGATCGCTGTAGGAGAAGTACTCGTCGCAGTTCTGAATCAGCAGGTCGCTGGCCGACTCGCGAATCCCGACCCCGATGACGTACTTCCCGTACTCCTTGAGCTTGATGACCAGGGAGGAGAAGTCGCTGTCGCCGGAGAGGAGAATGAAGGTGCCGATCTCCGGCCGGGTGAAGACCAGCTCGGTCGCGTCCACCGCGAGCCGGATGTCGGTTGCGTTCTTCTTGTTGGTGCCGAACGCCGGGGCAAAAATCAAATCGATCGAGGACTCCGACAGCGGCACGATATACTGCGGATACCGCCGCCAGTCGGCGTAGGCCCGCTGGACCGCCACCTTCCCTTTGATGATGTCGCTGTTGAGCAGGGTGCGGAGCTCCTTGGTCAGGTCGCTCCGAATGCCGAGTGTGACGTTGTCGAAGTCGATCAGGAGGGCGGCGTGCGGGGCGTGATGGACATGCACCGGCACGGGCGGGGGGGCGCTGGGCGCCGGGGCAGCCGATCGGCTGGCCCTATTGGTTGGGTGACTCACCTGGTCGTTGATCTCCGGGCCCCGCCCCGATCGGAGCTCCCGCCGCTTCCCGGACGCCGTACGGCGGTCAAGGAATTCGGCCGGGAACCCCACGCAGGGGAGGCCGCTTCTGGTTCATGCTCGGGGGGCCGAGCCGTATGCCCAGCCCCATACCGAGCCTCAAATTTAGAGGGTAACCCGCCCTCCTCGCTACCCGTCCGGTCGGGGCCACCCCCGGAGCCGACGGCTACGCCGCCGGCTTGCGGAGTCGGACCGTGTAGTACGAATGCAGCAGCTCCTCCAGAACCGGGAGGCGGGCCGCCGGGTTAAGCAGACGGGCCAGTCGACTCCGCTTCCCCTGAAATCCGTGAACCGAGAACTCCACCATCTCGAACGGAGCCTTGGCGAGGACTCGACGAATCGCGCGCAGGCTCAGCATGTTCAACGGCTCTCCGGGCCGATCGCGCAGCGTGGTGACGCCGGCCCAGCGATCGGGTCCCTCGAGCCGGTCCCAGACCGAGGGGATGTAGTCCGCGCTGCGGGTGACGCGCCGGATGGTCTGGATGATGGCGCGCTCAGAGAAGAGCACCTGGCACCAGGGAATCCGCAGGGCGTACATGCAATGCGACGCCATGTGGTTGTACCAGCCGATCGACCCGATCCAGACCTCGCCCCCGGGACGCAGCCAATCGAAGCACTGCTGCAGGACGGCGGCGGGGTCGAGCAGATGCTCGAACGTATCGAACAGGATTGCGAGGTCCCCGATCTCGCCGGCAGGCGCCTCGCTCGGATGCAGGAAAGTGATCTGGCCGGCCCGGCCGGGATGCTGTTTCGCGAAGATCGCACGACCCGCGTCGAGTTCCTGGCGATTGATGTCGATGCAGTACACCTGCTTGGCGCCAAGCTCCAGCCAGTAGACCCCCCGTCCCCCCAGCCCACCCCCGACGTCGAGCACGACCCGGCCGTCGAACTTCAGGTCGCTCATGTAGTCGCGAGTCGCGCGCTCCGTCGAGCGATACTGGTTCTCGAAATACACCGCTTGATCCGAGAGCTCCCTCATACGCGCCGCAGGGGCCGGAGCGAGCCTCCGGGCCAATCGAACAGCCGGATAGCAGATCGGAAACGGCAGGTTGAGCGAAAACGGCATGGGGTCTTAGGGCCGATCTTGTAGGGGGTCGCCCGCTCCCGGGAGTCGCAAGGCAAAGGTGAACCGCGTCCCCTTCCCCGCTTCCGTCTCCACCTTGAGCTCGGACTTCATCGCCTCCACCAGCTTGCGGCATATCGAGAGGCCGAGCCCCGAGCCGGAGAAGGCGTAGTCGCGATCTCGTTGCCGGCGACGGAACGGTTCGAACAACAGCGCCATCGAGGTCGCGGGAATCCCGCGGCCGCTGTCGCGCACCGAGAACTCGATCTCCTCCGGTCCGGACTCTTCGCCCCTGACCTCGACGAACCCCTCATCGGTGAACTTGAGGGCGTTGGTGGTGAGGTTGAGCAGCACCCGGCTGAGCGCCACGGGGAACCCGAGGCGCGCGGGGGATGCCGGAGGCACCAGCCGCACCTCCAGCCCCTTCTCCTCCGCGATGGGCTGCACGATGTCGCGGACCGACTCGAGGATGTCGGCGACGGAGAACGGCAGCGGCTCGAGGTCGACCAGCCGGTCGCCACCACGGGCAAGCTCGATGACGTCGCTGGCCACCGAGCTCAGGCCGAATGCGGCGCTGTACACCAGACCCAGCTGCCGCTCCTGGAGCGAGGTCACCGGCCCACTCCGGGCGCGCTTCATCGTCTCGGCGAGGAACAGGATGGAGGTCAGCGGCGAGCGAAGGTCGTGCGCGAGCTCCACGACGAGTTCGAGGCCGTCGGGGCCTGACAGGCGGTCGGCGAATCGCTGATCCCAGCGCGGCTCCAGCGCGGAACCGACGGTCTCCAACGCGGCGAGCCACTGCAGCAATGAGCGGGAGTCCGGTGGCGTCGGGGCGTTGCAGAGGAGGCCGACGAACTGGCTTCGCAGCAGCACCAGCAGCCGCCGCCCCAGCGGCGACCCCGCCAGCGCCCCGAGATCCGGCGTGCCCCCCGCGGCCGCCACGGCGAGCACGCCCTGGATGCTTTCCAGGACCCGCGCCACCTCTTCCCGCGATGCGGCGTCCTGGCGAACCTGCTGCCAATCCTCGGTGATGCGAGTCGCCGCTTCCCGCAGGAAGTGCCCGGCACCCTCCGGATCACCCGAGGCAGCGCTCACGCCCCATCCCCGGCCCGGTCTTCCCGTGGGATATTGTGCTTGTCCATGAGCCGGTACAGAGTGGTGCGATCCACCCCGGCGAGCCGGGCGGCCTTCGACATGTTTCCGCCGGCCCGCGCGACCAGACGGGCAAGGTACTCCTGCTCGAACTGGGCGACGATGCGGTCCTTGGCGGAGTGATACGGCTCGTCCGACACGGCGGCCACGACGGGCCGCTCCTCCGCTCCACCACCGCCTTCGTCGTAAACCGGAATGTCGTCGGGCTTGATCAGCTGGTCAGGCTCGACCAGCACCGCCACATGCTCGATGACGTTCTGCAGCTCCCGCACATTCCCCCGCCAGGGCCGGGAGCGGAGGAACCCGATGCTCTCCTCGGTCAACCGCGGCACCCGGTCGGCCATTCCCGGCCGGTGGCGCATCCAATAGTGGGTCAGGAAGTGATTGGCCAGCAGCTGGATGTCCTCCGGCCGCTTGCGGAGGGGCGGCAGGGCAATGGGAACCACCCGCAGCCGGTAGAAGAGGTCGCCGCGGAGCACCCCGGAGTCCACCGCCTGCTGCGGGTCACGATTGGTTGCCGAGATGAAGCGGACGTCGACCTGCGCGTCGGTGGTTTCCGAGCCGACCCGACGCACCACTCCGTCCTGGATGACCCGGAGGAGCTTGGCCTGGAGGGGAAGCGTCATCTCGGTGAGCTCGTCGAGGAAGAGCGTGCCACCGTTGGCGGTCTCCAGCAGTCCCGGTTTGTCGCGATCCGCGCCGGTGAACGCGCCCTTGCGGTGGCCGAACATTTCGGACTCGAGGAGCGGCTCCGGAAGCGCCGCGCAATTGATGGCCACCATCAAGCGCTTGGCGCGCCGGCTGTGCTGATGAATGAACTGGGCGATGACTTCCTTGCCGGTGCCGCTCTCCCCGCTGATGAACACGCTGGCGTCGGTGGGGGCCACCTTGCGCGCGAGCTCCACCGCCTTGCGGAACAACGGCGAGATGCCGATCAGCGCGATCGAATCACTGTGGCTGTGTTGCTGAAGGACCTGCTGGCGAAGCTCGTTCGCCTCCCGATTCACCATCACTGCGTGGGACGCGCGCCCGATCAGAACCTGCAGATGGGTGGCGCTGAACGGCTTGGGAAGGTAGTCCCAGGCACCGGCGCGAAGCGCCTCGATGCTGGTGGTCACGCTCGGATTCCCGGTCATCACCACGACGATCGTGTCGCGATTCACCTCGAGGGCCGCCCGAAGGAGCTCGAGTCCCGAAACCTGCGACATGTACAGATCGACCAGGACGATGTCGAACCGGCGCCGCTTGACCAGGTCAAGGGCCTCTTCGCCCCGCCCCGCCAAGGTCACCGAGAAGCCGTCCATCTGCAGCACGCTGGCGCAGCTCTCCCGCAGGGTCCGCTCGTCGTCGACCAGCAGGATCTTGATGCTGGCCTTGACCTCGGTCGGGATGGATAGCGGATCGCGGCCCGGCCCGGCATCCGAGGGGTGGGCAGAGCCCGAAAGAGAATCGCTCGCTAGAGTGCTGGACATGCGCCCCACTCAATAGGTTAACACGCCGTCATTCGACCGCTGGTGTTGCTCGAGGCCCAACTTGAGGCGAGAATCATGCCGCAAGCCAGCAACATGCGCCTGATTCCGTGGCACGCATGCACGGAATTGCCAAGCCGATGCCATAAATCGATGCGCCAGGCCAGCAGTATTGTTGCATATTACCTACAAGATACCGCCGATTGATGAGGCATGCGAGGAGCATTCCAACGGGTACCGACCTTGCATATCTCGCGCGGAATTACAGCTTTATTGCTCGTTGACTCCGGGTCCTGGTGAGGATCGATGACCGCTCCGCTCATGAGACAGCCTGCCGCCGTCGCTTCGATCCCCTCGGGGGCCGGGCTCCAGCCCGAGCCAATGGGCGGGACCGGCGCGCCCCGCATGAATCCGCTCGCCCGGATTCTTGCGGCGCTCAAGCGGTACAAGTGGATCATCCTCGTCACCACGATGGTGGGCACCGGTCTCGGGGTGGTGGCCTCTCGGCTGCTTAAGCCGAAGTATGAGGTTCGGGCCACCCTGTTCTTCGAAGCGCTCGACGAGGCCGCGGGGCCAGTCCAAGCGGCCGGCTTGCTTACCTCCGGCCAGTGGCTGGAGCTCCTCACCACGTTCAGTATTCTCGATCCGGTGGTTCGCGGGCGCCGCCTGTTCCTCGAACCCCGCCATCCCGAGGACGACCGGCTTTTCGAGGGCTTCGGACTCGCCGACCGCTTCACCCCCGGCATGTACACCATCACGTTCTCTAAGGACGGCAAGACCTACGACCTGACCCAGCGGAGTGGGCGCTATCGGGAGGCTGGTGCGGTGGGCGATTCGGTCGGCCGCCGCCTCGGATTCCGGTGGGTGCCGCAGATCGGCCGGGCATACCGCGGCGTGGAGGTCGCCTTCGAGCTGGTGACACCCCGCGAAGCGTCGGTCAAGCTCAAGGATGACCTCCAGACTCGAATGAACGCACAGAAGGGCCGTTTCCTCTCGCTCCAGCTTACCGGTGAGGACGCCGAGAAGACGGCCGGCACGCTGAACCTGTTGATCCACCAGTTCGTCACCGAGGCCGCCCGCCTCAAGCGGAGCAAGCTCACCGAGCTGGTGGCCACCCTCGATACCCAAGTCACCGCCGGCCAGATCCGGCTTCGGAATGCCGAGCGGGAGCTGGAGGGGTACAAGGTCAGGACCGTCACCCTTCCACGGGAGGACGTGCCGGTCTCGCCTGGCCTGCAGATGACCGAGCCCACGGTCTACGCCAACTACTTCAGCCAGCGACAGGCCCTCGACGCGATCCATCGTGACCGCACCGCGGTCGAGGATGTCCTGCGGCGCACCCGGAACGGCGAGCTGGCCGTCGACGCCTTCACCACAATCACGGCGGTCCGTCAAGCGCCCGACTTCGGCAAAGTGCTCAGCGAGCTCTCCCAGGCAGAGGCGGAGCTGCGCGGGTTCCGCGCGAAGTTCACCGATGACTACAAGCCGATCCAGTACCTCAAGGAGCGGATCGACACCATTCGGAAGCAGACGATTCCGGCCTACGCCGCCGCCCTGATTGACCAGCTCACCCGAGAGGAGAAGGACCTGGCCAGCCGAATCCGGGTGGCGGGTCTGGAACTCCAGGAAGTCCCGGCGCGGTCGATCAATGAAGCCCGGTTGAGACGGGAAGTGGCGAGCGCCGAAGGCATTTACAACAATCTCGTGGGACGATTCGAATCCGCCCGGCTCTCCGAAGTGAGTGCGATTCCCGACGTCAGGATTCAGGACGAGGCAGTCGCACCCACCAAGCCCACCAAGAACCGCGCCTGGGTAATCATCGCCATGGGCATCATGGGCGGCCTGGGACTCGGGCTCGGACTCGCCGTCCTGCTGGACTTGATCGACCGTCGCTTCCGCTACCCCGATCAGGTTACCCACGATCTCGGCCTGCCCATCCTCGGCGCCGTGCCGGAAATCAAGCAGGCCGCGCGGGGGGCCACGATGACCAGCGAGGAGGCGGCCCAGGTTATCGAGTCCTTCCGCTCGATCCGGCTGAGCCTCTCCCACTGCTACAACCCCGGAGATCCGGTGATCTTCACCGTCTCCAGCCCGTCACCCGGCGACGGCAAGTCCCTGGTGGCTTCGAACCTGGCGCTGTCCTTCGCGGAGGCGGGCTACCGCACACTGCTCATCGACGGCGACACCCGGCGAGGGGAGCTCCACCGCACCTTCGCCGCGGAGCGGCGTCCGGGATTGCTCGACCACCTCGCCGGCCAGGCGACCATCGAGCAGGTCCTGCGTACCACCTCGCACGGCGGGCTCAGCCTGTTGACCAGCGGATCCCGGCTTCATCAGGGGCCGGAGCTTCTGGGTTCGGCGCGGATGGCGGAGCTGATGACCCAGGTGCGGCAGCGCTTCAACGTGATCATCATCGACAGCCCGCCCCTTGGGGCCGGCATCGACCCGTTCGTGCTCGGCAGCATGACCGGTCATATGCTGCTGGTCCTCCGAGCCGGCGAGACCGACCGCCAGCTCGCGGAGGCCAAGCTCCGGATCATGGATCGCCTTCCGATCCGGCTCCTGGGCGCCGTGCTGAACGACATTCACTCGGGAACCGTGGGATACAAGTACTACGCGTACAGCTACGGCTACGCCGCGGAAGACGAGGAGCCGAGCGAGCAGCTGCCCGCTTCGGTGAACGCCCGCGAAGGCTGACCGGCGACCGGCCGTTACCCGATGGTGGAGGACGCGGTGGAGCGGATAGGCTGCTCGTCGGTGGCCTCTGCTGCCGAGGCACCTGCCCGCTCCAGCATATCGAGGATATCCAGTCCCGAGCCGGCGAAATCGTTCACCGCGAACACTCCTGCCCGGATCGAGAGATCGTCGCCATCGCGCCCGCTGGCGCCCGGGCGGTGGGAAACCAGCCGGCGGGCAAGGATATTCGCGCCTTCGGCCGACGTGGCGGGAGCCACGATACCGAAGCGGAGCGGCCCGAGCCGGGCGATCACGTCGGAACCCCGGCTGATTTGTTTGAGTCCGTGCGCAACCCGGCTCGCCAGGGCGTCGGCACGCTCGACCCCGGCGGTGGCCTCCGCGTCGTCCACGACGAACACCACGCAGGCCAAGGCAGCCCTGCCCCGCCGAGCGTCGGCACCAAGCTC
>JBGPVQ010000069.1:0-10002 GCA_041491785.1 Gemmatimonadota bacterium
CCGACCACCAGCGCGAGCGCCCGACCTCGGCTGGCGGACGGGGGCGCGCCATCGGCCGCGGCCACGAGCACCCGAACCCCGGCTCGGCGCGCCCAGCCGCGGAAGGTTTCCTCGTCCAGTGCGACCCAGGGAAGCCGGAAGAATCCTCCCATGGTGGCACGGAGGGCCTTGGGGTTGGTGATCTCCGCGGTACCGGGAAGGGCCAGGACTCCCGCGGCGCCGAGCGCGAACGCGGTGCGCACCATGGTGCCGACGTTTCCAGGATCCTGTACGCCGTCGAGCACCAGTGCGGGAGCGCGAGGACCGACCCGGACATCCTCCAGCCGCCAGCGCGGCGGCTCAACGACCGCGAGCACGCCCTGGGGGTGTTCGGTGGCGGCGAGCTCGCCGAAAACCCGATCGCTCACCGTCTCGGGAGCGTGCCCGGACCGGGCGAGCGCGGCTTTGAGGGTGCGTCCGCGTGGAGTAGTTTCCAACGCCGGGCTGGCCAGGACATGGCGAATCACGACGCGAGCCGCCAGCGCCTCTTCGAGGAGCCGCACTCCTTCAGCGAGCGCCAATCCGCGGCGCTCCCGCCCCCGGCGGAGCCGGAGATCACGCACCAGGGTGTGCAGCGAGTGACTCATTGATGCAGATTGCCCTCACGATCGCAGGCTCCGACTCCGGCGGCGGCGCCGGCATCCAGGCCGACCTCAAGACCTTCCAGCGCTTCGGTGTCTTCGGCACGTCGGTGATCACGGCGATCACGGCGCAGAACACCCTCGGCGTGCAGGCGGTCCATCCGGTGCCGGTGGAGATCGTCGAGGCCCAGATCGAGGCGCTCGCCGCCGACCTCCCACCGGCCGCCCTCAAAACCGGCATGCTGGCCACCGCTCCGCTCGCCCGCGCCGTGGCGGCGGCGATCGCGCGGCACGGCTTTGCCCCCTACGTCCTCGACCCGGTGATGGTCGCCACGTCCGGTGATCGGCTGCTCGACCGCGATGCGGAGCGGGAAATCCGCGAACACCTGGCGCCGCTGGCCGCAATTGTCACGCCCAACCTCGAGGAGGCGGCGATTCTGGCGGGGTTTCCGGTGCGCGACCCCGCCGCCATGGAGCGGGCCGGACTGGCGATCCTGGGGATGGGCGCCGGTGCCGTGCTGGTCAAGGGCGGCCACCTCGGGCGGGACGCCCTGGTGGACCTCCTGGTCACCCCGGAGGGCGTGCGGCCGTTCGAGCATCGGCGAATCGCGACGACCTCGACCCACGGTACCGGATGCACGCTGTCGGCGGCCATCACCGCAGGACTCGCCCAGCGGCGGGAGAGCTGGGTGGCGGGACGGCCGGTCCCCGCCGAAGCGCTGCGGGCCGCGGTGTCCGAGGCCATCGAACACGTTCAACGGGCCCTGACCCAGGCGCCCGGGCTGGGCCGAGGGCACGGGCCGGTGAACCACTCAGCCTAGGATCAGTGATGAGCGGCCCTCACAACGCCGCGACCACCGCCTCCACCAGGCGTGCCAGCTCGTTTCCCGCCTTGCCCGCGATGTCCATGACGTCGGCGTGGGAGAGCGGGACGGGACTGATGCCCGCGCCGGGGTTGGTGACCAGCGAGAATCCGAGGCACCGCATGCCGAGGGCCCGCGCCACGATCACCTCCACCACCGTGCTCATGCCCACCGCGTCGGCGCCCAGGCGTTCGAGCATCCGGACTTCCGACGGCGTTTCGTAGCTGGGGCCGAGCAGGCCGGCGTACACCCCTTCCTCCAGCGTTATCCCGAGCTGGCGCGCCGCGGCGCGCGCCGCGCCCCGGTAGCCAGGGTCGTAGGCATCGGTCATATCGGGAAAGCGCTCCTCGCCGGAGCGCACATGACCGACCAACGGGTTTCTGCCGGTGAGATTCAGGTGATCGGAGATCAGCATGATGGCGCCGTGGCCGTAGCTGCGGCGGATTCCGCCCGCGGCGTTGGTCACGACGAGGGTGCGGATGCCGAGCGCCGCGAAGACCCGGACCGGCAGCACGTTTGCGTCGGCGCTGTAGCCCTCGTACATGTGGAAGCGCCCGCTCTGACCCACCACGGTCTTCCCGCCCAGCGAGCCGATCACCAGCTCGCCCTTGTGGCCTTCGACTTTGGGCAGGTGGAATCCGGGAATGTCGCCGTAGGGGATGCGCACCGGCTCCCCGATTCGATCGGCGAGTGCGCCCAATCCCGAGCCGAGGACGATCGCGATGGAGGGCTTCCGGCCCCCGAGTCGGGCCGCGATGGCGTCCCGGGCGGCGATGACGTCGGCGCTCACAGCAGGATTCCCGCGATCGTCGCCGACATGAAGTTGGCGAGGGTGCCGGCCAGCATGGCCCGGAAGGCCAGTTTGGCCAGGTCACTCTTCCGGGTGGGCGCCAAGGCGCCGATGCCGCCGATCTGAATGCCCACCGAGCTGAAGTTGGCGAATCCGGCCAGCGCGAACGAGGCGATGGTGAAGGAGCGGGGATCGAGGCTGGCCTTCAGCGGCCCCAGCTGTGAAAAGGCGACGAACTCGTTGAGCACGGTGCGGGTGCCGAGCAGGCCGCCGATCACCCCGCTGTCCTTCCACGGCACCCCCATCGCCCAGGCGATCGGCTTTCCGATCCACGCCAGCACGGTCTGCAGATTCTCGGGGAACCACGACGCCCACCCGTGAATCGCGCCCATCGCGCCGTTGGTGAGCGCCACCAGGGCGATGAACGACACCAGCATCGCGATCACGTTGAGCATCAGATGGAGGCCTTCGCCGGTGCCCCGCGCGGCGGCGTCCACCAGATTCACGTCGGTCTTGGGAATGTCGAGCTTGACGTTGCCGAACGTTTCCGGCACCTCGGTTTCCGGCTGGAACATCTTCGACATCATGATGGTGCCCGGCGCGGTCATGATGACGGCGGTGAGCAGGTGCCGGGCCTCGATGCCGAACGCGATATAGGCGGCCATGATCGAGCCGGAAATGTGCGCCATGCCAGCCGTCATCACCGTCATGAGCTCCGACATCGTCATCTTGGGAAGAAACGGGCGGATGGTGGGGGGCGCCTCGGTCTGCCCCATGAAGATCGAGGCCGCCACGTTGAGGCTCTCCGCGCCGCTGGCATGCATGATCTTGCTCATGACCAGCGCGAAGGCGCGGACCACCAGCTGCATCACGCCCAGGTAGTACATGATGGCGAAGAGCGCCGAGACGAAGATGATCGCCGGCAGGATCTGGAAGGCGAAGATCACGCCCAGGCTCGAATTCGACTTGCCCAGCTCGCCGAAGACGAAGCTGGAGCCCACGTAGGAGTAATGCAGCACCGCGGTGACGAAATCGCCAAGGTGGCGGAACAGCTCCCGCCCGAAGGGTACCCGCAGCACGAACACCGCAAAGAGAATCTGGAGCCCGAGCCCCCATGCGACGGTCGGCCAGCGGATTGCCTTGCGATTGGCGGACAGGACGTAGCCGATCACCAGGATCAGGGCCATGCCGATCAGTCCGGAGAGCCGGGTCGTCAGCGGGGTCGGCGGGGGCGGGAGCGGCGGTGCCGGGATCGGACCGGCCGGTGCGAGCGTGGGCGTCTGCTGGGCGGCGGGCGGCTGGGCCGCCAGGCTCCCGATCCCGCGCCCGGTGGCTCCCGGAATGAACCAGGCGGCGGCGATGGCGAGCGCCAGTCCAGCCGCGGCGAGGATCCAGCGCCGGAGGGGCACCGGGGGCGTCACGCCGCCTCCAGCTCGTTGCGCACGCGGGCAAGCAGGGCCTGGCGCTCGGGCCACGGCAGGAACGCCGAGGCGAAGGCATTGAGGATCATCCGATGGATCTCCCCCTCGGTGAAGCCGAGACTCCGGTGGGCCAGCCAATACTCGTCGGTGAGACTGACGCCGCTCATCAGCCAGCTGTCGGTACAGAGGGTGACCGCGAGCCCCGCGTCGAAGTACCCGCGCACCGGATGCCGCGAGGCATGGGGCACCGCGCGGGTCTGCAGGTTGCTGGTGATGTTGGCCTCGATCAGAATCTGCCGGTCCCGGACGAACTCCACCAGAGCGGGGTCCTCCCCCAGCCGGGTGCCGTGGCCGATGCGCATGGCGTGGCAGCGGCGGATCGCCTCGGCCACCGACTCGGCGCCGGCGGCTTCTCCGGCGTGGACCGTGATTCCGAGGTTGCCCGCGAGGGCCACGTCGAAGGCCTGTCCGTGCCGCCCGGGGGGCCGCCCCGCTTCGCCCCCGGCCAGATCGAACGCCACCACCCCGAACCGTTTGCACCGGACCGAGTGCTCCGCTATCTCAACCGAGCGCGACGGATCGTAGTGCCGGAGCGAGCAGTTGATGATGCCGGTGCGAATCCCGAATTCCCGCTCGCCCCGGTCGAAGCCCTTTCGCTCCGCCTGCACCACCTCGTCCATCGTCAGGCCGCCGTGGGTGGAGAGGTGGGGACAGTAGCGGACCTCGAGATAGCGCAGATTGTCCGCCGCTGCATCCTCCACCATTTCGTAGGCCACCCGCTCGATGGCCTCGGGGGTCTGCAGCAGGGAGACGGTGATGTCGAACCGCTTGAGGTAGTCCTCGAGATTCCGAGCATCTTCGACGAGCATGAAGCGACCCAGCGCCTCGGAATCGGTGGCGGGCAACTCCACCCGCGCGGCCCGGGCGAGCTCGATCATGGTGGTCGGCCGCAGCGAGCCGTCGAGATGGACGTGAAGCTCCGCCTTGGGCAGGCGGGCCAGCCGCTCACGCGTCAGCATCGGCCGCTTCCGCTGCCTGCCGGGCACTCACCACCACGCGCAGAATCGCCCCCGAGAAGACCGGGGAGTCGGGCGGAAGCCGGATGCCCCGCCCGTCCGTCAGATAGGCCGATCCGGCGAGGAGCTGTTCACCCAGCGCGGGGTCGGACAGCTCCACCGCGGTCCGGGCGAGCGCACCGGCCGGCAGCCAGACCGCCCGATCGTTCACGAAGACGGGAATCGGTTCGCTCATTTCGAGATGTCGATGAACCGGGAGCCCACAGGCGCCGCCACCGGCTGCGGGAGGTGCCGCAAGTACTCGATCAACGCCTCGAGGTCGGTCCGCCCGGTGCGGCTGAACTCGAGCGGCCGGAGCATCGGATACCCGCCGCCACCCAGCTGCATGAAGTCCGAAACGGCAAGGGTGTAGGTGCCTTCGAGCTCCACCGACGTTCCGTCGGGCCGCTGCATTCCCACCACCCGCGCCCCCACCGGCTGTCGCGGGTCGTAGCGCACCAGGAGGCCGGAGACGTGGGCGTCCGGGGTCCCGGATTGCAGCGCGCGCTCCAGCACCTGCTTCAGCACCCGCCCGGGGATGGACACCTCGAGGACGCTGTTGGCAAACGGCTGCAGCTCGAAGAGGTCGCCGTAGCTAACCGGGCCGGGGTAGAGATCGCGCCGGATACCGCCGTTGTTCATGATGCCGAAGTCGATGCCCGGGTTCGCCGCCCGCTGGGCATCGGCGATCAGGTTGCCGAGCGGATACTCGCCCCGCCGGGCGGGGAGCGAATCGCGGAGGACGGCGACCACCTGCTTGGCGAGGCGGTCCGCCTCGGGGCGAAATTGCGCGACGATCGCCGCGACGCCGGGATCGGGGGTCACCTGGTCGGCCCACACCGTCTCGACCCGCACCTGCCAGGTCCGGGTACCGTCGCTCCGGCGCACCAGGTCGGCAACCCCGTACGCGGTTCCGTTGCTCCTGGCCTGCACGATGGGAATGCCGTTCACCACCGTGTTGACCAGCGAGTGGGTGTGCCCCGACACGATGAACTGCACCTGAGTCGAGTCGAGCTCCCGCGCCAGGTCCACGATGTCGCCGGCGCAGGGCAGCGAATCGCAATAGGCCCCCTCGTGCGCCACGACGATGGTCAGATCGGGCCGCTCGGCGCGAGCACCGGCGAGCGCCTCACGGAGCCCGTCGGCTCCCTTCCGCCACACCAGCCCCGCGACGTTGTCCGCCTTGACGATGGTCTTGGTCTGCGGGGTCAGGTACCCCACAACGGCCACCCGGAGCCCGCCCTTCCGGAGGATCCGGTAGGGAACCGCCCAGGGGGGACGCCGGCCGGTGACGGAGTCGACCAGGTTCGCGACGAGCCAGGGATACCGCGCTTGCCGCATCCGCGCGCGGAGAGTATCCACCCCCCAATCGAGATCGTGATTCCCCACGACGGCGGCGTCGAGCCCGACCGCATTGAGCGCCTCGACGGTGGACCGGCCGAACACCAGGTTGGACGCGAGGGTACCCTGCATTTCGTCCCCCGCGTCGAGGCGAAGCACCGCGCAGCGGCAGCGGGCCGCGGCGCTGTCGAGCGTGGCCTTGAGCGCGGCGGCGCCGCCGATCGGGCGGCGGTTCGACCACGAATAGACCCGCGGCTCGAGGGCGCCGTGGAAATCGTTGATCGCGAGAACCCGGAGCAACGTGGTGTCGGCTCCAGTGGCGAGGCCCGCCACAAGGAGGGCGGAAAGCAGCATCCGGAAATAATCCCTGTCCGGGGCGGGAAGCGCAATTGCGGAACCGGGCCACCGCTTGCCCAAATTCGCCTGAGCGTATATATGTTATGCCGCATATGACAACGCTTCCCCCCACCGAATTGCTGCTGACCATCGCGGAGCCCACCCGACTCAGAATTCTCAATTGCCTGGCCGCGGCCCCGCTCTTCGTCTCCGACCTGCAGGCGGTGCTCGATCTGCCGCAGCCGACGGTGTCCCGGCATCTGACGGTGCTCAAGAAATCGCGGGTGGTGCGCGACACGCCGATCGCCCAGTTCGTCCTATATAGGCTGCGCACCGAAGCGGGCCCCCACGACCGGCTGCTGCGGGCGGTGCTGGATGCACTGGGTCACGATGAGGCGATGCGCCTGGAGCGGCACCGCGCGCTCGATCGGAGCCGGGCCCATGGCCGGGGCCGGATGCCGGCCAATCCGGTGCGGGCCACCGGACCCCACGTCGAGCCAGGTGAGGAAAAGCCATGAGCCACCGGATTCTGGTGGTGGACGATGAACCGGACATCACCGCGCTGGTGGCCTACCATCTCGCGCGCGCGGGATACCGAGTGTCCACCGCGGGCAACGGCCAGGATGCCCTCAAGGCCGCGCGCGAGGAACGGCCCGACGTGGTGGTCCTCGACCTGATGTTGCCGGGCGTGTCGGGATACGAGGTGCTGCGCGAGCTGCGGCAGCGGGAGGAGACCCGCGAGGTGGGCGTCATCCTGCTCACCGCCCGCCGCGAGGAGGTGGACCGCATCAAGGGACTCTCGCTGGGCGCCGACGATTACCTCACCAAGCCCTTCTCGCCCCAGGAGCTGACCCTCCGGATCGCGGCGATTCTCCGGCGGCTCTCCGCCCCGGCGGTGGCGGGGGGGTCGACGCTGGTGGAAGGGCCCCTCACCATCGACAAGGGCGCCCACCGCGTCACGCTGCATGGCAAGGACGTGGTGCTCACCGCGACCGAATTCAAGCTGCTGCTCACACTGGTGGAGCGCCGCGGCAGGGTGCAAACCCGCCCCCAGCTGCTCGAGACGGTCTGGGAGGCCCAGCCCGACATTCAGACTCGTACGGTGGACATGCACGTCCAGCGGCTGCGGAGCAAACTCGGCGAAGTGGGAGACCTGATCGAAACGATACGCGGGTTCGGGTACCGCTTCAGAGGAGGAGGCGGCTCCAAGTGAGCTTCGCACGCCGGCTGATCGCCGGGATGGTGGCGATTCTGCTCGTGACGGTTTTCGTCCTGGTGGCCTCCGCGGAGCGATCGCTCCGGGGGGACCTCGAGGCGGACGTGCGCGCCACCCTGGAGCGCCAGGCGAGCCTCCTGGTGGAAGCGCTGCCGGCTGATTCGCTGGCCTGGCCGAGGTTTGCGACCCGCTTCGGCGCGGCGGGGGGAGTTCGCATCACGGTGATCGACGGGCAGGGCCGGGTGCGCGCCGACACCGACGTCCCCGAGGCGGAGCTGCCGCGGGTCGAGAACCACGCCAGCCGCCCGGAGGTGGCGGCGGCGCTGGAGCGCAAGGTGGGCAGCGCCAAGCGGCGGAGCGCCACGATCGGCAAGGATCTGATGTACGTCGCGGTGCCGGGCGGGCCCGGCGTGTTGCGCGTGGCGATGCCGCTCGACCAAGTGGACGTCCTGGTGGGGCGCTCGCAGCAATCGGTGGTCCTGGCGGCGCTGCTCGCGCTCCTGCTGGGCGGGACGCTCGCCTGGCTGGCTGGGCGCTCGATCGCCCGGCCACTCACCGAGACGGCGGAGGCCGCCCGGGCCATCGCCGCGGGGAGGCCCCCACGGTTTCCGCACTCCGGGATACCCGATGTGGATGCGATGGTGACGGCGCTGCGCAGGATGCACGAGGAGCTCGATGCCCGGTTCGACGCGCTGACCCGCCGGCAGGCCGAGACCGAGGCCCTGGTGAACGCCATGGTGGAGGGGGTGCTCTCCTCCGATCGGCGGGGCCGGGTCGTCACCGCCAATCCCGCGGCGCGCCGCCTGCTCGGCTACCCCCCGGACCGGCCGCTGCCCGAGCTGCAGGTGCTGTTCCACCAGAAGGCGGCGCGCGAGGCGGTGGACGCCACGCTCCGCGGCGAGACGGTGGCGGACCGCGAGGTGGTGCTCGACGAGCGGACCTGCCTGTTCAGCGCCCGCCCGCTGCCGGAGGGCGGGGCGGTCCTGGTGCTGCATGACTTGACCGACCTCCGCCGGCTCGAGACGATCCGGCGGGATTTCGTGGCGAATGCCTCGCACGAGCTCAAGACGCCGCTCACCTCGATCTCGGGCTACGCCGAGACCCTGCTTGCCGATCACCCCGACGAAGCCACCACCCGGCGATTCCTCGAGACCATTCTGGCCAACGCGCGCCGGATGCAGCAACTGGTCGACGACCAGCTGGATCTTTCCCGCATCGAAGCGGGGCATTGGCGGCCGGCGCCTCGGCTGGTGCAGTCGGAGCCGGCGCTTCGAGACGCGTGGGCGGTGCTCGACGCGCCGGCGCGGAGGCAGCACCTCTTCTCGGTTGCGGTGGCGCCGGGGGCGGAATCGCTGTACGTGGACCCCGAGGCACTTCGGCAGGTGCTGGCGAATCTGTACGACAACGCCCGCCGGTACACCCCCGAGGGTGGCAGGATCACCGCCGCAGCCGCGCTCGACGAGGCGGGCATCCGGGTGAGCGTCCGGGACACCGGGAGCGGAATCGCGAGCGAGCACCTGCCGCGGATCTTCGAGCGGTTCTACCGGGCCGATCCGTCGCGCTCCCGGGCGGAGGGGGGCACCGGCCTCGGGCTCGCGATCGTCAAGCACCTGGTGGAGGCGCACGGAGGCCGGGTGTGGGCGGAGAGCGGGCTCGGTGAGGGGACGACGATCAATTGCTGGTTTCCCTCCCACGCCCAGGTCTGACCCCTCCGAGGGAAGTTACCCGATCGTTACCTGTCCGCGACGAGCACGTGATCGCCGGATGGCTTCTTCCTCCCCGTTCCGGGACGCTTTCGGGCGGCCTCATCCCCAACCAAGGAGCAACTCCGTGCACGTGAAGCTCTCGGGAGTCGGATTGTCGGCACTCTTCGCGGCGATCGCAGCGGCACCGATCGCCGCCCAGGCCCCCACGGTCACGGTGGGCGGTATCGGTTACGCCCAGTACGTGTACCAGCTCAAGGACTCGGCGGACCACGTCAACAATTTCGACGTGACCCGGGCCTACCTCAACGTGCTCGGAAAATTCGCCTACGGAGTGAACACCAGGGTAACCGGGGACATCTTCCGCAGCAGCGACGGGTCGCTGTCATACCGGCTCAAGTACGCCTTTGTGGGGTGGACCCCGGAGAAGAGCGCCTTGACCTTCAAGATCGGACAGATGCAAACGCCGTTCGTGGAATGGGAGGAAGCACTCTGGGACTACCGGATGCAGGGCCAGGCGGCGGTCGAGCGCGCCGGGTATATGTCGTCGTCGGATTTCGGGGCGGGGATGGACGGGAACTGGGGCTTCGACAAAGTGAACATGGCAGTCGGCCTCTATAACGGCGAGAACTACAACAAGGCGCCGGGCGATCAGCG
>JBGPVQ010000070.1:0-9969 GCA_041491785.1 Gemmatimonadota bacterium
CCGGCACCCGCCATGCCGGGGATTCCGACGACCCTGGCTACCGACGTGACCCAGCTCGATGGGGAGTTCTCCGCGTTGGACGGGTTCGTCCAGTCCGTCCCCGATGCAGGGAACGTCGGAGCCGGAGCCGGTGGTGCGCCGGGCGGCGCCTCGGGCGCCGCCGCCGGCGACTTCGCCCAGTCCGCCCCCTCGGCGTTCGTGGCCGGCTGTTGTGGCAAACGGCTGAGCGCGCTCGAGCTGGTGCTCAAGGCGGTTGGTGGGATCGTGCCGGATTTCCTGTCCAAGTACAAGAACATGAATCTGCTGGCGCAGGGCCTCAGGACCGCGGCCGCCCTGCCGGAGATGAGCGACAGTCTGCGCGCCGCGTTCAAGACCTTCCGTACCGCTCCCGACCGCCCCACTGCAGCGACGGCGCTCTCCGGGTTGAAGGGCATCCTGGCGAGCCTGAAGGCGGCGGTGGATACCGCCTTGCAGAAACCGAAATAGACGAGGCAAACGATGGGAAATCTGGGTTCCTGGCCGCACTCACCGTTGTTTCGGGTGAGAGCGCCGCCCAAACGACCCCCGGTGTCGGTGGCGCTCCCCTCCAGCGACAGTGCTCCGAAGGTCGTCTGGCGCAACACGTTGAGTCGACGTGATCGGATGGGATTGGGAAATGATCCCGATTCCTATCTTACGCCCCGTAATCGCACCGGTGCGCACGCGCCGTTGCACGAACTCACGCCGGAACCGAGCGAATGGGCCCGAGGAGGCCGAAGGATGCGAGAAAACCGATGGCTTGCGAAGGTGGGGCTTGCGGCCGCTCTGACCGGGGTGCTGGTGGGATCAGCAGGCGCGCCGCCGCTCGCGGCCCAACGCCCGGCCCCCCGCCGGCCGAGTGCAGCGGTGGCCGCTCCGGCCGGAACCCAGTCGTCCGAGAAGGGGATCTGGGAGCTGGTGAACTACAAGCGGGATCTCAAGCTGACCGATGTGTTCTTCGTCAGCAAGAGCACCGGGTGGGTGGCCGGCGAGCACGGCACCTTGCTCGAGACCACCGATGGCGGCGACACCTGGAACGCGGTGCTGGGCGGTGACCCCGCATCGAATGAGGAGCCGATTGAGCGGCTGCGCTTCATTGACGCCACCCACGGGTGGGCGGTCAAGGGACGGAGCAGTTTGTTGCGCACCAGCGACGGCGAGAACTGGGAGGAAGTCGGCAAGATCGGAGACCAGTACGGCTACTTCAACGACTACGCCTTCCTGAGCGATCGGGTCGGCGTACAGATCTTCCAGCAGGGTAGCCGGCTGGCGCGCACCCAGGATGGCGGCAAGACCTGGAAGGTGGTGCAGAGCGACTGCGGGGTCAACGCCGAAGTGGAGGGGCTGACCCGCAAGCTCGGCTGCCATTTGAAGAGTCTCCTCTTTCTCTCGCCCAGCTCCGGTTACGCGATCGGCTCGACGATACCCGGCACGCACATGGTGCTCTTTCGCACCGAGGACGGCGGCATAAACTGGACGCCGCAGCTGGTCCCGGATGTGGCCAGCTCACAAGAATCCTATTTCTGGCAGGGAATCGCGTTCGTGGATGAGAACCGCGGCTTCGCCATTCTGAACGGAAATCGGTTCCTCGGCACGATCGATGGCGGGAAGACCTGGCACGGGGTCATCGCCTCGGTGCGCGGGCCCCTCAAGTTCGCCGATCCCGAGGTGGGCTGGTCTTTCCAGGAGAAGCAGCTGACCTACACCGTCGACGGCGGCAAACGATGGAGCTCGGCGGCATTTCCGTTTGCCGGGAATGTGTACGGCTTCAGCCTGCCCCACCGCGATGCGGCCTACGTGGTGGGCGATCACGGGATGATCTACCGGTACCGGGTGGTACCAGTGGAGACTGAGGTGGCCAAGGCGCTGCCGGCGCCGGCTATGCCGGGGATGGCGACGACGCTGGCGTCGGACGTGACCCAGCTGGATGGACAGTTCGCCGCACTGGACGGATTCGTTCAGTCGGCCCCCGACGCGGCGGGCGCCGGGGCCGGCGGGGCCGCGGGTGCCGGTGGGGGCGCAGGTGCTGGCGGAGCCGCGGGTGGCGGTGGCGCCGCGGGAGCCGGGGCCGCAGGGAGCGCCACCGGCGACTTCGCCCAGTCGCCGCCCTCGGCGTTTGTGACCGGCTGTTGTGGTAGACGGCTGAGCGCGCTCGAGCTGGTGCTCAAGGCGGTCGGGGGCATCGTGCCGGACTTCCTCTCCAAGTACAAGAATCTGAACCTGCTGGCGCAAGGCCTGCGGACCGCGGCCGCCCTGCCGGAAATGAGCGACAGTCTGCGCGCCGCGTTCAAGACCTTCCGTACCGCTCCCGACCGTCCCACTGCAACGACGGCGCTCTCCGGGTTGAAGGGCATTCTCGCGGGCCTGAAGGCGGCGGTGGATACCGCCTTGCAGAAACCGAAATAGACGAGGCAAACGATGCGAATCCTGTTTCCCCTGGTCGCTGCACTCACGATCGCCACGGGTGAGAGCGCCGCCCAAACGCCGGGGCCGGTACCGCCGCTCGGCCCTGCGACGGGCCTCGGCCGGGCCGGAAAGCCCCAGGTCGTGCCCATCGTGGACGGAATGGATCTCATCCCGATCGCCATCGCGCTCGATGCGACCAACCACGTCGGCTACACGATGATGAATGCCGGCCGCAGCGCCGTCCCCCAGCCGTTCGTCGCGGATATCTACGTCAACGGGGTGCGGCGGGACACGTACAAGCACACGGCGCAGGGAGCCCAGTCCCGGGTTCCGGTGGTGTCGGCGCTGGCCCGGGTGGACAGCTGCGGGCCAGTCGTCATCAAGGTGGTGGCGGACGCTCAGCAAGTGATCGCCGAAGCGAACGAGGCCAACAACGCGCCGGCGGTGACGATCACGCCGAGGTGTCCCGACCTGGCGATTACGTCGATCAAGCAGGACTGGCAGGACGCCAACACCCGTTACCGGATTCAGGTGACGGTGCAGAACCAGGGAAATCTGGCGGTTCCGAAGAAGGTCCAGATCCGCGGCTGGGGCGGCCCGGAGGGTGAGCTCGGCAATCTGGATCCCACGGCCTGGCCGATCTTCACTGACTCCGAGCTCGATCCGCTCGCCCCGGGACAGTCGAGCTCCTTCCACGTGGGCGGCGTTTATCTCGGGACCACGACCGTCCTGGTCAAGATCGCCCTGGATGCCGATCACACCATCCAGGAGAAACGGACCGACAACAACTACGCCAGCAAGACACTGGGTCCCCACTGAGCTCACGCAGCACGCCGGAGGCATCACATGAGAGTCTTTCTTTCCCTGGCCGCACTTCTCACGATCGCTTCGGGTGAGAGTGCAGCCCAAACACCCCCCTGCTGCACCATTACGGCCATCGAGGCGGGTACCGGCCTGGTGTCCGCGAAGGTGACGGCCAACGGGAACGTCTTCCAGTTCAAGGTCGCAACTCCCGCGGCGTTGGCCTCCCTCCGGGTGGGCCAGGGGGTGTATGCCAACTTCACCACCCGGCAGGTGTCGCTCAACGGACGCGCCGCGTGCTGTGCTATCACCAGTGGCCCAGAGGCCAAGGCCGCTGCCCCCGCGTCGGCCAGGCCACCTACCGTTCAGCCGGCTCCGGTTCCGGCGCCGGCACCGCCGGCTGCGGTTTCCCGGGCCCCCGCGGCGGTTCCGGGCGCCGTCGCGCCCACCCGGCCGGCCGGCCCGGGCCTCGGCGGGCTGACCCAGTGGGTATTGCCCACCGTCTCGTACGGCGCACCCCACCCCCCGAGTCCGTCAAGTCCCGGACGTGCGCTGGGACCGCTGGGCCGATTTGAGTCCCGACCGGTGACGGCACTGGTCGGAGGAAAGAATGTCACGGCCACCGTGTTGAATCTGCGCGGACTGAACGCGATCGAGCAGGCGCCGGGTCTATCCGACGGCGTGCGGCGGCTGCTCGAGATGCATGTCAGGACGATTCCGCGGGGGGAGTCCGATCACTACCTGGTCAACACCCAGCTGGCCGAGGAGTGGGTCAAGGCGCATCCGGTACCCGACTACGTGCAGCCAGTGAAAGAAGAAAAGAAGGATTGCGACCATTGGTATGACTCTTATGATTGCGCTGAAAAGGCGGCCACCGACGAATGGCGGCGGAACTGGGACAAATCGGTAAAGGCGTGGGACCACGTCTCCCACGAACTCAACCACGACTGGAACATGGCCCAGGGCTGCTTTGCTGACCAAAGACTGCGGTTGCCGAACATCCCGGTGCAATTCGACGTCACACCCGAAATGACGGTCCACCTGGAGCAGTCGGGGTCAAAGGACCTGGGAGGCGGTGGTTCGGCATCCGGCACCGTGCAAGGAACCGTCGGCCTCGGCTTCCCGATGCAATCCGATTTTAAGGCCGAATTGGATTTGTTCTATATCCCCTGCCTGCCGTTTGTGGTTCGGCCCAGGAGCTTGGCGGGCACCGGAACGCTGACCGTCGGAGAGCGACTGAAGGCCAGTGTTTCGGCGACCGGAAAGTTCGACAAGGTCTTCACCATCCCACCCACCGGGGGCCCGAAGATTATCCTCCAAGTCCTCCCGATCGTGATCGGTGGGGTGCCCGTCGCGGAGCTCGACATCAGCGCCTACATCGAGGGGAACATCGAGGTCGGGGGCCAGGGCAAGGCGGAAGGCCACTTCCAGCTCGACAATCCGCACAAGGCATCCTTCGATTTCACCTGTGATGGAAACGGCTGCAAGGCTACTTCCCGCGGTATCCCGGTTCAGACCACCGTGAGCGAAGGCGCCGAGATCCAGGGGCAGGTCTTCGTCAAGCCGGCCATCTACACCGCCCTGCAGCTCGATTTTGACGTGGACGCGTTAAGCGCACGGGCCGGCCCTCAGCCATATCTGCTGGGTACGGCTTCCGGCTGCGCAGCGGTCGCCGGTGCCCAGACGGTCGGCGGGCCCTCGACCAGTCAGGAGAACCACGTCCTCGCCGCCGATCTGGATTGGGGCGTGGACTTGCGGGCGGAAGCCCTGGTGCTCCGAAAGGTCGTCGGGCAGCCGTTCATCTACCCGGTGACCGGAGACAAGCACCTGTGGTTCCGCGACCTGGCGCCGGGAGGCTCCAATGCACTGGTTGCCGGGGTAGATGGGGCCGCGCAGGTGACCGCGGGCAAGGCCGCCGTGTACAAAGTGAAAATGCCGAGTTGCTACCCCTATACCAACGCGGTCAAGTACCGGGTGACCTGGACCGGCACCGCCGCCCCCGGCGCCAACCCCCAGTGCCAGTGGCTGGCAGGGCAGGGCACCTGCACCTTCGATCCGAAGAAGGAATCTCCGATCAGCCTTACCTGGTCTGCGGCGGGCAGTCAAACCCTGACCGTGGTTCCGGTGAGTGACGCACACCTGCGGACCTTCACCCCGGCGCCGACACCGACCCAACTGGTCATCACCGTGGTGCCGGCTGGAGGAGGCGGGATGCCATGACCCCGGCATCGCGGCGACGAATTGGGCGTGCGACCGGGGCGGCGCTGCTGATTTCCCTCTCCGCCAGGGCCGGGGAACTCTCCAGTCAGGTGCCCCAGCGCCCGGCGACGCCTCCCCGGCCGGGCATCGCCGCGGTAGCGGTGCCTCAAGTGTCGAGCCTGGGGAACTGCCCGGCGCAGGTGTCCGCCGGGTGGAGAGCCGTCGACCCGGGCGGCCGAATTGCCTGCAGCAAGAATCCGGCGCGGCCGGCGATCCTCCTGGTGCACGGCCTGCATCAGAATCTCACCACCTGGACCGCGCCGTCCACGATCGGGTACTCGTACGACGTCGCCCACGACCCCGGCCAGCAACGCATCGGAGACACCCATCAGGGTCCCAATGCCGGGGTCTACAAGCTCGGGAAGTCGGATTGGCTTTACGGCAACGATCCGGCGGCCTGGGACCGCACCCACAACTGGTTCGATTATCTGGCGGGCCTCGGTTTTACCGTCGCGGCGTGGAGCCAGCCGGGGCTGGCGTTCGAGGAAGCGGTGCCCTCCGCCCTGGCGGCGTTCGATTCGTTGCTGGCGCTCACCCGGGCGAGAAACCCGGCGGCCCCCCCCCCGATCGCCCTGATCGGCCATAGCCGGGGCGGCCTGCTGATTCGCCGAATCATCAAGGAACGGAAGGCGAGCGGGGATATCGCGCGGGTGAAATGGATCGTCACCCTCCATTCGCCCCACCAGGGAAGCGAGCTGGGCCAGTGGCCGGGGCGGCTGGCGAGCGAGACGATGGACCTGCTGGATTGCTGCGCCCCGCCGGTCGTCACCGCTCCCCTCAAGGCCCCGCTGCGGGATCTGGTGACCGAGGCGATGCGCCCGATGACCAAGCTCCTGGTCGATTTCGAGAGCCGGGAGCTCACTCCCGACAGCCCGATGTTGCGTAGCCTGGCCAGCGGGGAGACTCCCCTCCCTGGCGCCAAGTACTACACCTTCGGCGGCGTCAATCCGAGCTACTTCCGGCTGTACGCCTGGACCTTCGACGCCATGAGCGCGGTGCCACAGTACAAGGACTTGAGCCAGTACTTCGTCTGGCGTGCGAACCCGGTGGTTCTCGAACCCCTTTCACCGGTCTTCGACAAGATTCGTCCATTCGTGCGCGAGGTGAAGGCCGGCTTCGGCGATGGTCTCGTCACCGATGCGAGCGCCCATCTCCCCTGGTCCACCCACTTCACCGATCACCTCAATCACGCGGAAGTGCTGTGGGACCGCGGCGTGCAGGCACAAGTGGCGCAGTTGATCGATCCCTTGCTCGCGCGCGTCGTGGGCCCGGGTCTGCGGCCGTGAACCTTCATCAATACGTGGAACAACGGACCGACAACAACCTCGGGACCAAGCACTCCGGTCCTGGCTGACGGGTAATTCCACAAGTGCCCTCAGACGCCCTCCGGCTGGCTGCCATCCTCGGGTGGACGATTTTCCCAACTGGGGGATTCACTCCACAGCCGGGGCGGGAGACGGACGGAGTTCGCGCCGACACGGTGACCGTCGATGCCTGCAGTGTGGCGCCGATGGAGCAGCTGCGATTCGTGGTGACCGCCGGGCTGGGCCGCGCGTTTCCGATTCGGGCGAACCGGGAGGGAACCACGGTGTCGCTCGCGGAGCCGAATATCGTGGCGGCCACCTGCCCGAAACTGAAAGTGGACCTGGCACTGACGCTCCGGGAGGAGGCGCCCCGGCGTTCCCCCTCCCCTACGATCGCGGGGAGCGTCCGCCTCGCGCTCACGCTCTCCACCACCGCCGCCTTCGCGGTGGGGGCGGGCAAAACGGGGCACTCTGCCGCGGCGCTGGCCGATGCCACCCTCTGCGTTCGTCGGGTGGATTCGCTGGACCTCAACCTGAAGGGCGCGCCACCCTGGCTTACGCCAGCCTGGCTCGCCGCCCGGCTGGGGACGGACCTGGTTGGTCGCGCCTGCTTTGACGTGACCTCGCTGGTGTATGTCTTTCTCCAGCGCGGCGGCACCCTGGCGCCGGCGCGCTAGCGGTCGGGCTGCATCTCGCCGGCGTAGGCCTTCCGCAGGTTCGCCTGATACTGATCGTAGAGCCCGCGAAGCGCCGCGTGCTCGGCGCGCACCGCCTCCCGGAACGGCGCATCGGTCAAGTAGTGATACAGGATGGCGGCCATGATCTGGGCGTCCATCCGGAATCCGGTGTGACCGACCGGCGTGAAGGCGTCGTCCAGCATTCCCATGGTGTGATTGGCAAAGCCGGAGCTCGAGACGCTCACTCCGACCCCGGGCACGTCAAGCGATACCCCGCCGGTCTCCTCGTACCCCGCGGGCCGTTGCGGCTCCGGCTCCAGCGTTGGAGCCCCCAGCGATCTAGCGTAGGCGTAGTAGGCCTCCTCCAGCGTGCCAAGCGCGATTCCATCCCGATATTCGCCATACCGGTCGATCTTGACCTCGGTCCCGGTTGCCATGGCGGCGGCCCGGGCCGCGTTGTCCATCATCTTTGCGACGTGCTCGAGGTATACCCCATCGGGATAGCGGATGTAGTAGTCCACCACCGCGCGGTCCGGCACGACGTTGGGCGCAATCCCGCCTTCGGGGATCACGCCCTGGATCGAGGCCTCCGGCCGGAAGGTCGAGCGGAGCCCGTCCACCGCCACGTAGAAATGCACCGCGGCCTCGAGGGCGTTCCGGCCGAACCAGCTGGAGAGCTGGTGCGACGGCCGGCCGGTAAAGACGTACTTCACCTCGTCGATATTGAGGCAGCAGATCCCGAACCCGGCATGCGAGCGGGCGGTTTCCCGCGAGGAGTGGCTCCGGACCAGGATGCTGGCGCCCTTGAACACGCCGGCGTCGCGCATGATGGTCTTGGCCGGCGGGCCCACTTCTTCGGCTGGAGTCCCATAGATCCGGATGCTTCCGGGGATCCGCTTGGCCTCGACCAACTCCTTGAGCGCCAGCGCCGCCGCGATGGCCACCGGGCTCTGCGCATTGTGCTGATCTCCGTGGAAGGCGCCCATGGTTCCGCGGAGGGCGTCGTATTCGGCAATCAGGCCCAGTACCGGGCCGGCGCTTCCCGCGGGGGAATCCCACTTTGCCACGAACGCGGTGGCGAGGCCGGCCACTCCTGAATCCACCGTGAACCCGGCCCGGCGGAGCACCTTCACCAGGGTGTCCACCGAGCGGAATTCCTTCCACCCCACTTCGGGGTGCTTGCCGATCCAGTCGCTCAGGCCCTGCATCTCCCCATCCCAGAGCGCGCCCACCCGGGCAAGGAGCCGGTCCCGCTCGATATCTTTGCTCTCGGCCAGCCGTAGCGCCATCCGCACGGGGGCGAGCTTAAGTTGCAGCGAGTCGATGGTCGACAGGACCGGGCCGGCTGCGGTTCGTTCGGTGGGGGTGGTCTGGGCGGCCAGAGCGCAGGCGGTGAAGAGGGCGCCGAACGCCAGGGCGGCAGAGCGGGGCAATCGGGCGATCACGGCGGGCATCCGGGTATCGAGAGTACGAAATAATACCATGTGAATCCGCCGCCGGGGCGGGGTGACGAAACCCTTCACGCCGATTTCATGGAATATTCCGTGATCAGTCGCTCACTTAGTCAGCACTGTGCCACCGCCGCCTCGATGGGGGCACACCCGGCGCAACACCCCAGGTAGTCGCTGCAACGCCGAGCCGCCGGCAGGCAGTTCGGCGTTTTGTCTGGTCCTGGACGGGAGGGTGTGATCATGCAAGAGGCTCGAACGGGGCATTTCAGTCCGTTGTTCGGCGCCGGCATGCTGGTCGTCCTGACCGCGGCGTGCGGGCAGTCGAGCGGGAATCGCGAGGCGCCCGTCGCGGTGCAGACACTCGCGAACGCTCGGGCCGACGCCATCCTTCTGGCGGCCGCCAAGGTGGCGCTTCCGCCTCCGGGGGTCGAACCCGGTGACCTCGCGGAGCCCACGTCCCGGGGTGCTGGTCTGGTGGTCAAGTTCTGCGGCCAGTGTCACTCGCTGCCGTCGCCCGCGATGCACAGCGCGACCGACTGGCCGCGGGTCGTCCGCCGGATGTGGCTCCGGATGGACCGGCTCCCGGATTCCCTCGGCATCCGCACCGCCGACGAGGGCGATCGTGGTACCGTGCTCACCTACCTCACGACGAACGCCCTCCGGGTGAGCGGCGCCGAGCTGCCTCAGGGCCAGGGTAGGGAGGAGTTCGCGGTGATCTGCAGCCGCTGCCACGCTTTGCCGGACATCAAGATTCACTCCTCGGGGGACTGGCCGTCGGTGTTCCTGCGCATGGAGCGCAACATGGAGCGAATGAACGTGCGGCCGCCAACCCAGGCCGAGGGGGGCAAGATCCTTCTCTACCTGCAGGACGTCGCGAAAACGCAGAAGTGAGCCGCCGACCGGCTCCCTGGAATCTGTGCTGGAACCCTGTATGCTTCGGCGCTGGCCCGCTGTTCCCACCCATAACCAGGACTCGTATGCGTAGCGCTCTAGGTTTCTCCCGATTGGCCGCGCTCTCCCTCGTCCTCGCTGCCGCCTGCTCCGGGGCCAAGG
>JBGPVQ010000071.1:0-9890 GCA_041491785.1 Gemmatimonadota bacterium
CCACCAGCATGGACTTCCCCGCCCCGGTTTCCCCGGTGAGCACGTTGAGGCCGGGGCCGAGCGGGAGGGTCACGTCCGCAATGGTGGCGAGATCGCGAACCCGGAGCTCGGCGATCACTGGGGTGCTTCGCGCTCGGAGAGGTCCCCCCAGCGGAGGCTGGCGCGCATCCGGGCGAAGTAGTCCGTCTGGAATCGCACCAGGAGCACCGGGGCGTCACCCTGCCGGAGCTCCACCCGATCGTCGGCCTCGAGCATCATGGCCTGCTGCCCGTCCACCGAGACCAGCAGATCCTCCGCCCAGGGACGGATCGGGACAATGCTGATATGCGCGCTCGAAGGGATTACCAGAGGCCGGACGGCGAGGGTGTGAGCACAGATCGGCGTGATCACCAGCGCTTCAACGTCCGGAACGATGATTGGGCCACCGGCGGAGAGCGAATACGCGGTCGAGCCGGTCGGCGTCGCTACGATGAGGCCGTCGGCGCTGTAGTTCCCCACATCCTGGCCGTTGACCCGCACGTTGAGCGAGATCAGACGCGCCACCCCACCCTTGTGGATGGTCACGTCGTTGAGCGCCACTGGCAGGGGGGAAGGCCCCCCCCGTGAGGCGATGATGGCCGCCTGCAGGGTGCGCCGCTCCTCGGTGACGAACTCGCCCCGGGCCAGCCGCTCGAGCGCCGGTTCCGCCTCGTCCTTCCCCGCCGCGGTGAGGAAGCCGACCCGGCCGAGATTCACGCCCAGCACCGGGATCGGCGCTCCGCGAAGGAGGCGGGCACCGCGGAGGAGCGTGCCGTCGCCGCCCAGGGTGATCAATGCGTCGAGCGGGCTCGAGCCGATGGGCGGAAGGTGGCGGGGCCAGAACGGCTCCAGGGCCGGCTCGGAGAGCAGCGCGAGGCCGAGGTTCTCCGCGCGCGCGGCCATCCCGGGGAGGATGGCCGCGAGCCCGGCGTAGCGGGGATTGCCGACGACGCCGACGTTCATCGGGCCTCGAGACTCTCCTCGTGGTGCAGGGCAGTGATCCGGGCGGCGATACCGGCGCCGGTGAGTCCGTATCGCTCCAGCTGCTCGGCGCGGGGCGCTTGATCGATCAGCCGGTCGGGTACGCCCAGGCAGGCGACCCGTACCTCCGGATGAGAGGCGCTCAGCTCCCGCGCCATCATCGCCCCGAACCCGTTCACCACGGTCGCTTCCTCGACCGTCACCACGAGGCGGCTCTCATGGGCCACCGACTCGAGCATGATCTCATCGTACGGCTTGAGGAAGCGGCAGTTGATTACCGCCGCGTCGATGCCCTCCGCGGCGAGCCGCCCGGCGGCGTCGAGCGACGGCGCCACCATCGTCCCGACCGCGAGAATCGCGAGGTCCTTCCCAGGCCGAAGCACTTCCCAGGTTCCCAGGGGAATGGCCGGAACGTCGGCGACGGGACCCGGTTCGTTGGGCGCCTTATCGCGCGGGTACCGGGTGCAGAACGGTCCCGGCAGCGACAGGCCGGTGCGGAGCAGGCCCACCAGCTCATCGGCGTCCTTGGGCGCCGTGACCGTCATGCCGGGCACCGCAAGCATATAGGCGATGTCGTAGAGTCCCATGTGGGTCTGGCCATCTTCGCCCACCAGACCGGCCCGGTCCATGCAGAACACGACCGGGAGCTGCTGGACCGCAATATCGTGAATGATGTTGTCGTACGCGCGCTGGAGAAACGTGCTGTAGATGGCGCAGACCGGGCGGATGCCCTGCGTGGCGAGCCCTCCTGCGAAGGTGACGGCGTGCCCTTCCGCAATGCCCACGTCGAAGAACCGCTCGGGCCATTGCCTCTGGAAGATGTTCGTGCCGGTTCCCGAGGGCATCGCCGCGGTGATCACGACGAAATCAGAGATTTCGGCCGCCAGGGCGGTCAGGGCCTCTCCGAACACCTGGGTCCACGTCGGCGGCCCGCTAGCCTTCTTGCGGGGCTCGCCGGTCTCGGGATCGTAGGCCGCGAGCCCGTGCCACTTCTCCTTGTTGGCCTCGGCGAGGGGGAACCCCTTCCCCTTCTCAGTCAGCACGTGGACGACGCGGGGGCCGGAGAGACCCCGGACGAAGCGCAGGGTATCGCAGAGCTTCTGGACGTCGTGGCCGTCGATCGGCCCGAAGTAGCGGAAGCCGAGCTCCTCGAAGAACATGCCCGCCGAGAAGAGGTTCTTTGCGCTCTCCTCGACGTTTTTGGCGAACTCGACGATCCTTTCGCCGAAGAGGTGGCCGGCACGCAGGGTCAGGTGCTTGACCATTTCCCGCATGCGGTTGGTGAACGGGCTCGCCGTAATCCGGCCGAGGGTCTTGCTGATGGCGCCGACGTTGGGAGAAATCGACATCCCGTTGTCGTTGACCACCAGGACGATGTCGCGGTCGGAGTGGCCGGCGTTGTTCATCCCCTCGTAGGAAAGCCCGCAGGTGAGTGCGCCGTCGCCGACCACCGCCAGCACTTCGTAGTCCTGGCCGGAGAGGTCTCGCGCAGTCGCCATCCCGAGGGCGGCCGACACCGCCGTGCCGGCGTGTCCGGCGCCGAACTGGTCGTGGGGGCTCTCGGTGCGCTTGAGGAACCCGGACAGGCCGCCCGCCTGCCGGAGGGTTTGGAAGGAATCATTCCGTCCGGTCAGGAGCTTCCAGGCGTAGGCCTGATGACCCACGTCCCAGACGATCTTGTCCCGGGGAGAGTCGAACTCGTAGAGCAGCGCGATGACCAGCTCGACCACACCGAGGCTCGCGCCGATGTGGCCGCCGGTCACCGAGCAGGCTTCGATCAGGCGCTCGCGGATTTCCTCGGCCAGCCGCGGCAACTGGTCGCGGCGAAGGCGCTTGAGATCCTCAGGGCTCTCGATACCCGCCAGGAGGGACATTCACATCCGGGGCGAAGGGGCTCACGAGCGACGCTGCACAATATAACCGGCGAGCGACTCGAGCGTCCCGCTCACCACGCCTCCTTGACGCAGCGCTTCACAGGCCGCGTCGGCGTGCCGATAGGCTTCCCGCCGGGCACCCGCCACCCCCAAGGCACTCACGTAGGTGGCCTTCCGGAGCGTGGCATCCCGCCCGGCGGTTTTCCCGAGCTGTTCGCTGGTGCCGGTGGCGTCGAGGAGATCGTCGGCGATCTGAAACGCCAGGCCGATCTCGCGGCCGAAGGCGGTGAGGGCGGCGATCATCGCGTCGTCGGCCCCGGCGGCGGCGGCGCCCAGCACGCACGCGGCCTCGATGAGCGCGCCGGTCTTACGGCGATGGATCTCCATCAGATCGGCGAGTCCGGGAGTACGGCGTTCCGCCTCGAGATCGAGCCACTGTCCGCCCACCATACCGCGGATCCCGCTCGCCTCGAGCAGGATGTCCGCCATCCGCCCGAGGGTCGCTGCCCCGAGTCCGAGCGCGCCCGCAGCTTCGCAGAGCTCCTCGACCGCGACGGGAACGAGCACGAAGCCGGCGCGAGTGGCGGTGGGAACGTCGAACCGGATGTGGGTGGTGGGACGGCCGCGGCGCTGGGCGTCGTCATCCATGCAGGGGAGGTCATCGTGCACCAATGAGTAGGTGTGAACGATCTCGACTGCCGCGGCGATGCCGGCGACTGCCGGCGACGCCCCCCCGGCAGCGCGATAGCTCGCCAGAACCAGCGCTGCGCGCACCCGCTTTCCGGAGGTGCCGAGTGCGTAACTGAGTGCCTCACCATCCTGCCCCACGTGGAGGGCACGGAGTCGCTTGGCCCGGGCCGCCAGCCTCGCGTCGGTCCATGCGCGGGCCTCGCCGAGCAGCGCCTCGGCGGACTCCGCGGTCATTCCTCGAAGTCGGTGACGGTGAGTTGTCCTGCGGCGTCTTCCAGGACCTGCTTCACCCGCGCTTCCGCCTCGGCCAGCCGGTCCCGCGCCGCCCGGAGCCGGGCCACGCCCTCCTCGAAGAGCGCCAAAGCACGATCCAGGTCGGCATCGTCGGATTCGAGCTGCCGCACGATTTCTTCCAGACGGCGGAGGTCGGTACTCAAGGAATCGGGTGCCGGGGGCTGACTGTCGGGGTTCATAGGATTACTCGGCTCGGGCGGCGACATCACCGTCGCTCACCCGGAGGTTGAAAGCGGTACCGGCCGGAAGGTCAATTCGCCGACGAGCCACCCGGCCGTCGGCGGTGCGGGCCACACTGTACCCGCGCGCCAGCACCCGCAAGGGGCTCAAGGCCTCGAGCTGGCCGGCGATCCGGTCCAGGCGGGCACCGGGCGCTTCGATCCGCCGGGCCATGGCCACCTGGATCCGATCTCCGCTCCGCGCCAGTCGCGCGGACACCAGCCCGGTGCGGCGTTCCAATCCGTGGGCGAGACGGGCCGCGAGGGAGCCGAGGTGGCGCCGGCAATCGTCCCGATCGGGTACCGCGCGCTCGACCGCCGCGGAGGGCGTCGCCGCCCGCACGTCGGCGACCAGATCGGTGAGGGAGACGTCGGTCTCATGCCCGACGGCCGAGACGCTGGGTACCCGAAGGGCCGCCACGGCCCGGCAGACTCCCTCGTCGTCGAAGGCCAGCAGGTCCTCGCGGGCGCCTCCCCCCCGCCCGATGATGCAGAGATCCACCCCGGGGAGGCGATTGACGATCCCCAGCGCGCGAGCCAGCGACGCCGGGGCTTCCTCCCCCTGCACCTTGGCCGGTACGACGAGCAGCCGCACCGAAGGCCAACGCCTCCGGGTGACGGTGATGATGTCGCGGAGCGCCGCGCCGTCAGCGCTGGTCACCACGGCGATAGCCCGGGGAAACTCCGGGAGGGGTCGCTTCCGCGCGGGATCGAGGAGTCCGTCCTTCTCGAGCGCCGCACGGACCCGCTCGCGAGCCAATTGCTGGAGACCGATTCCGGACGTGGGAAGGAGAACCTGGATCTGCAGCCGGAGCTCCCCGCGCTCCTCCCAAACCGTAGGAGTGCCGAGCGCGTACACCTCGGTTCCGTCGGTGGGGAGGCTGCCGACTTTTGACGTGTACGTTTTCCACATAACGCATCGAATCGCGCTCTCAGGATCTCGTAAAGTGAAGTACCAATGGCCACTTCCGTAGGCCTTGAACGAGGTGACTTCACCCTTGATCCAGACTTGGCGGAGGCTTGATTCGACGGCCCGCCGGAGCTGGGCGACGAGCTGAGTGACGGTGAGCGCGGTGGGTTGCTCAGCCACGGGCCAGCTTCGCGGCCTGCAGGGTGTTCATAAGCAGCATAGCGATGGTCATCTTCCCCACCCCGCCGGGGACCGGCGTGATCGCCGAGGCGGTCTCGGCGACTTGCGCGTAGTCCACATCGCCCACGATCCGGTAGCCCTTGGGATCGGCGGGATCCGGCACGCGGTTGATCCCGACGTCCACGACGACCGCGCCCGGCCGCACCATGTCCGCGGTGACGAAGCGGGGCTTCCCGATGGCTACGACCAGAATGTCCGCCGAGCGGGTGATGGATGGCAGGTCGCGAGACCGGGAGTGGCAGACGGTGACGGTCGCGTTGCCGCCGGGAGCGTCCATGAGGAAGAGACTCGCCATCGGCTTACCCACGATGTTGGAGCGCCCGACGATTACCGCGTGGGCTCCCTTGGTCTCGATTCCGGAGCGGATCAGCATCTGCTGCACGCCATAGGGAGTCGCCGGGCGGAAAGCGGTGGGATCGCCGACCGAAAGCTTGCCCACGTTCATCGGATGGAACCCGTCGACATCCTTCCGCGGATCCACCCGGTGGAGGACCTTCTCCTCGTCGATGTGTCCCGGCAGCGGGAGCTGCACCAGGAAGCCATGGATGGCGGGATCGGCGTTGAGCCGATCTACCACGGCGAGGAGTTCGGCCTCGCCGGTCTCGGCGGGGAGCCGCACCGTCTCGGAGTGCATTCCCGCCTCGAGGCACGCCTGGCCCTTGCTCCTGACGTAGACCTGACTGGCCGGGTCCTCTCCCACGATGACGACCGCAAGCCCCGGCTGGATGCCTGAGTTCGCCAGCAACGCGACCTCGGCGGCCACCTCGGCGCGGATTTCCCGCGCGATGGCGGCCCCATCGAGGATTCGGGCGCTCACCGCGCCAGGCCCACCGCGCGGGTTTCGCGGATGACCGTGACCTTGATCTGGCCGGGATACTGCAGCTCGCTCTCGATCCGCTTGGCGATGGTCTCGGCGAGCTCCTGCGCCTTGGCGTCGTCGATCCGATCCGGCAGCACGATCACCCGGACCTCGCGTCCGGCCTGGATAACGTTGCTCTTTTCGACGCCTTCGAACCCGTTGGCGATTTCCTCGAGTCTGGTGAGCCGCTTGACGTAGGTCTCGAAGGCTTCGCGCCGGGCACCGGGGCGGGCGCCGCTGATGGCGTCGGCCGCCTGCACCAGGACCGATTCGATGGTCTCGTGGGGCACGTCGTCGTGGTGGGCGGCGATGCATCCGATGACCGCGACGCTTTCCCGATACTTGCGCGCCACCTCGACGCCCAGCTCGACGTGGGTGCCTTCGTTCTCGTGGGTCAGCACCTTGCCCACGTCGTGGAGCAGCCCGCCCCGCTTGGCCAGCGCGACATCGAGGTGGAGCTCCGCCGCCATCATTCCGGCCAGCCAGGCGACTTCCTTGGAGTGATCGTAGATGTTCTGGCCGTAGCTGGTCCGGTAGCGCATCCGGCCGACCAGCTTGATCATCTCGGCGTGCAGGCCATGGATCCCGGTCTCGTAGGCGGCCTGCTCCCCCAGCTCGACCAGCTGGACCTCGAGGTCGGCCCGGATCTTCTTGACGATTTCCTCGATCCGGCTGGGCTGGATCCGGCCGTCGGCGATCAGCGCCTCCAGCGCGCGTCGCCCGACCTCGCGCCGAATCGGGTCGAAGCAGGAGACCACGACCGTGTCGGGGGTGTCGTCGATGATCAGGTCGACACCGGTCGCCTGTTCAAACGCCCGGATGTTGCGGCCCTCGCGCCCGATGATGCGCCCCTTCATCTCGTCGCTGGGGAGGGCCACCGCTGACACGGTGGTTTCCGCCGTGTGCTCCGCGGCGAGGCGCTGGACCGCGAGCGCGATGATCTTCCGGGCGTCTTTCTCGGCCTCCCGCTTGGCCTGCTCGCGGATGTCCCGGCCGAGGGCGGCGGCCTGGGCCCGGGATTCGTCCTCCGCCTTCTTGAGAATCTCGCGCCGGGCATCCTCGGAGGTCAGGCCGGCGATCCGCTCCAGCCGGGCGTGCTGCTCCCGTACCAGCACCTCGATCTCCCCTTCCCGGGCCTTGAGCGCGGCTTCCTGCCGCTCGATCCCCTGAACCCGCCCGGTGAGCGCCTTGTCCTGCTGATCGAGCTGTTCAATGCGCTTGGCGACGCCCTTTTCCCGTTCCTCGGCGCGGCGATCGGCCCGGTCCGTCTCTTCCCGGCGGCGGGACAAATCGCGGTCCCCCTCCTCCCGCAGGCGGAGCGCCTCCATCTTGCCCTCGAGGACGGCGGCGGCCTTGGCCTGATCGGCGTCCTCCGCGGCGCGCTTGAGCGTCGCGGAGGCCTTCACCGAGGCCTCGCTGAGCAACGCCGCCGCGTTCCGCCGCCGGGCGCGGAGATAGAGGGTCGAACCGAGGAGGGCGAGGAGAACTCCGGCAACGAGCCCCCCGAGGCCGGGGAGCAGATCGGACGGCGTCATGATGTATCTCCGCACGCGGCCCGGAGGCCACGGTTGGGTCAGTCGGCCGAGAGCGGCGCTCCCTTGGGCCCGCCGCCGCGCCTGGTGGGCGGCAGCACGCGGGCCAGCCGTTCACTCATTCCGGCCAGGCGCGCGGCGTGCTCGCCGTCGCCTCGCCGGCCCTGAAACAACTCATCGGTGATCGCGAGCCCCGCCAGCAGCGCCGCCCGATGGGCGTCCACGGACGGGACGCTTCCGCGGATGCGGGCGAGGACGTCATCGAAATACGCCGCGACTTCCCGGGTGTACTCGGGGGGATGCTCCGAGCTCACCACCAGCTCGGTGCCCCCGAGCGCGATCTTGACCGAGTGGCGGGGGGCGGTCACGCGGCGTCTCCCGCGCCGTGGGCTTCCACGAACCGGAGCCGGGTCCGCAGGCGTTCCACCTGCTCCTTGGCCGCAGCGATCCGCTGGCGGAGGACGAGGTTTTCCCCCTCGAGAATTCCGATGCGCTGGCGGGCCTGCTCCCGGTCGGGGCCGCTGACCTGGGCGCCCTTCCCCCTGCCGTGGGTCAGGTCCTGCTCCGCCTTGAGGCATCGGGTCCGCCACGCGACCAACTCCTCCTCCGCCGCGGCGAGGAGTCGCTCCAGGTCATCGAGCGCGGACCGGTCAGGCCGTGCGTAGGGTGACGTCAAGCGCCTGCCCCAGTTTCGGTAGAATTCGTTGCAGCACCGCTTCGACGTCGGTATCGCGGAGCGTCCGCTCGGGGTCCCGGAAGACGAGGCGAATCGCCACGCTCCGGCGTCCCGCGGGGAGCCCGCGGCCCCGGTATTCATCGATCACCCGCAACTCCTCGAGCAGGGACCCGGCAGCGCCCCGAACCGTGTCCGCGACGTCCTGCACTGCAACGCCATCGGGGAGCAGCAGCGCCAGGTCCCGGGTAACCGCAGGCGTCGTAGGCAGCGCCCCGAACCGATGCGCCGGGCGGTGAGACGGGTCCACTTGGACCTCGAACCCGAAAAGCGGCGCCGCCCACGGCGGCGCATCGGCGCGCAGCGGCCCCGCGCGCCCGACCTCGCGCCCGTCCGGCAGCCGAGCGACCCACCCCTCGCCCTGAAGTTGCACTCCCGCCGCGGGAATCGCCAGAGAGACCGCGCGCTCGAACGCTCCCTTCAAGTCCCACACATCAACATCGGGAGTGGCCCCGCCGTCGGTCCAATGCGCCGGCGCTCGAGCGCCCGTCAGCACCGCGGCAGCGTGGGTCTCCTCGCTCGGCCGACCCTCCGGGCCCAGGGGCCCGAAGACGGTGCCCACTTCGAACAGGCGGACGTCGCGGACCTGGTTGGCCCAGTTGGCCTCCACCTGGCGGGTCAGTCCGGAGAGCAGGCGTCCCCGCAGGAATCCATGATCGGCGGAGAGGGGGTTGAGGATCGGCACGCCCAGGTCGCCGTCGGAGGGACCGATCGGCAGGAGGATCACCTCGAACAGGCCCTCGGCCACCAGGCCACGCCGCACCTCGGTCGCGGCAAGGTCGATCGGCGCGTCCACCTGATTGCCGGCGCGGAAGGGGCGGAGGTGGTCGGGAAACGCGGCGTAGCCGTGCACCCGGGCAATCTCCTCGATCAGATCAATTTCCTCGGTGAGATCGGGGCGCCACCCCGGCACATCGACCGCAAGGCGTCCCTCCGCCGGCTTGGCGACCACGGTGGCCCCGATGGCGACGAGGGATTGCTCGAGGGCGTGAAGCGGCAGCTCCACTCCCAGAATCTGGGCCACCCGGCCGGTGCGGAGGAAGATTCGCGGGGGCGTCGAGGGCTCGGGCCAGCAGTCGATCGGGTCGCCGTCGATCCGGCCGCCGGCCACCGCGAGGATAACCTCGAGGCAGCGGCGCAGCGCATCGGGGAGGCCCCAGAGGTCGGTGCCCCGCTCAAAGCGCTGGCTTGCCTCGGTGGAAATGCCGAGCGACTTCCGGGTCTGGCGAGTCGGGCCGGGACGGAACCAGGCGCACTCGAGAAAGAGATCCGTGGTGGCACCGGAGACCTCCGACGCCTGGCCTCCCATCACGCCCGCCACTCCGACCACCCCGGCCGCATCGGCGATGACGGTGGCGCCGAGGGGAAGCGCCCGGCTTGCGCCGTCCAACGTGACGAGTGTCTCGCCCGGCTTGACCCGCCGCGCCGCGACCCGCCGGCCGGAGATTTTGGCGAGATCGTAGGCGTGGAGCGGCTGCCCCAGCTCCAACATGACGTAGTTGGTCGCGTCCACCACGTTGCCGATGCTCCGCATCCCGACC
>JBGPVQ010000072.1:0-9795 GCA_041491785.1 Gemmatimonadota bacterium
ACCGCTGACCAGGAAGCTCGCGCTGGTGCCGAGGGGGAGGCCCAGCATGAAGAGGCTGATGGCGCGGGATCGCTGGTGCCACGGAAACAGGTCGCCGAGCAGCGAGTTGGCGGTCGGCGCACAGCTCGCCTCACCGACGCCCACGCCGATGCGAAAGGCGAACAGCGAAGCGAAGCCCCACGCCACGCCGGAGAGCGCGGTGAACAGGCTCCACACGATGGCGCCCACGCCGAGGATGATGCGCCGCCGGCCTCGATCGGCCCAGCGGCCCAGCGGGATGCCAACGACGGCGTAGAGGAGGATGAAGGCGGTGGTGAGCGAGCCCAGCTGGCCGTCGCTGAGGTGCCAGTCCACCTTGATGCGCTCACCGATCGCCCCGACCACCTGGCGATCGTAGAAATTCATGAAGTTGAGGCCGAAGAGGAGCGCGAGGGGGAATGCCAGCCGGCCCCGGGTCAATCGCATGCACTCCTCCGGCAGAACGGGACTAAAACGCGCTCAGGCCGGTCACTTCCTGTCCCAGGATGAGGGAGTGCATGTCGTGGGTGCCCTCGTAGGTGTAGACCGACTCGAGGTTGGCCATGTGCCGCATCGAGTGATACTCGACCAGGATGCCGTTGGCTCCGAGCAGCCGGCGGGCCTCGCGGGCGCACTCACAGGCCATACTGACGTTGTTGCGCTTGGCGAGCGAAACCTGCTGCGGGGTCATCGTCCCCCGGTCCTTGAGCCGGCCGAGCTGCAGGTTGAGGAACTGGGCCTTGGTGATTTCGGTGAGCATGTCCGCCAGCCGCACCTGCTGGATCTGGGTGCCTCCGATCGGCTTGCCGAACATCACCCGGTTCTTGGCGTAACCGAGTGCCTCGTCATAACACGCCATCGCCGCGCCGATGGCGCCCCAGGAAATCCCGTAACGCGCCTGGGTCAGGCAGCTGAGCGGGCTCTTGATCCCGCCGCTCTTGGGGAGGATGGCGTCCTTGGGCAGCTCGACGTCGGCAAGATGGATCTCGCTGGTGTCGCTGGCCCGCAGGGAAAGCTTCCCCTTTTGATCCTTGGCGGCGTAGCCCTTGGTCCCGGTCGGAACGATGAATCCGCGGATCGAGGTGGGATCGTCCACCGCGCCGGTCTTGGCCCAGATGATGGAGACGGTAGCCTGGCTCCCGTTGGTGATCCACATCTTGGTGCCGTTGAGCAGCCAGCCGTCCCGGGTTTCCCGGGCCGTGGTGATCATCCCCGAAGGATTGGAGCCGTAGTCCGGCTCGGTAAGCCCGAAGCAGCCGATCTCCTGTCCGCCGGCGAGCCGGGGGAGCCACTGCTGCTTCTGCTCCGCGGAGCCGAAGGCGAAGATCGGATACATCACCAGGGCGCCCTGCACCGAGGCGAACGAGCGGATCCCGCTGTCGCCCCGCTCCAGCTCCTGCATGATGAGGCCGTAGGCGACGTTGTTGAGTCCGGCGCAGCCGTACTCCTCCGGGAGGTTCGCGCCGAAAACGCCCAGCTCCGCCAGGCCGGGAATGAGCTGTTTGGGAAAGCGGCCTTCGATGTAGCAGTCGCCGATGATCGGGATGAGATGCTCCTCCACCCAGGCCCGGATGGTGTCGCGGACCGCCCGCTCCTCTTCCGAGAGGAGGCTGTCGGAATCGTAGAAGTCCACGCCGTCGAACGCCATCACGAGGCTTCGCGCGAGGCGGTGCGGCGGGCGGGCTTCCGCCCGTTGCTGCCGCGGCGGAGGGCGTTGGGGGAGGGAGGGAGGCCGCCGTCGGCGGCGGCGAGGCCCAAGGTCTTCAGCAGTTCGGTGGCGGCGCGTTGCTCTTCGTTGGTGAGGCCGCGCATGGCGGTGGCGAGGGTCCTGGCGTGGGAGGGGAAGAGATCGCGAATCAGGCGGGTCCCGTCTCGGGTGAGCGAGACCCACTTGGCCCGGCGATCCTCGGTACACTCCTGCCGCACTACCAGTCCCTTATCGGCCAGCCGGTCCACCAGGAAGGTGATGCCGCCGCTGGAGACCAGAATCCGGCGCTGGATGTCGCCCAGCATCATGCGGCCGCGATGATAGAGGGCTTCCAGGATGGCGAATTCAGTGAGCGAGAGGCCATGATCCATCGCGTGGGCCACCGCGTGGGCATAGATGCTCGCGTGGGCCCGGGAGAGCACCACCCACAGCTTGAGGGCCGGCTCGGTTTCGGGCGGAACCGCAGAATCGTCGGGAAGGGCGCGCTTGGACATTCGCGGCTGCCTCGCGGATCGGGCTGAGACTGCGCCAGCAAGATAACGCCGAAATTCTACGCCGCCGAGGTGCGCATTGTTGAGCGCCCGCGGGCCTCCAGCGGGTTCACCGCTCCCGCATCCTCCCGTACCGGGCCAGGTCGGAGGCAACGAACCGGCGGAGCTCGTGATCCCAGCGCAGATGCTGGACGTCGATCGAGTCCTCGCTCACCGTGACCAGGTTGAACGCCGATGGTCGCCCCCCTCGCGTGCGGAAGGTGTGGCTGCCCGCGGTGCTCACCACTACCGTCCCGTCCACTTGGCCAGAGCCCTCCTGGTGGTCATGGCCACAGAGGATCAAGTCGGCCCCGGAATCCCGGAGGCCGAGCTGGGCTCGGCGCCAGCGAGCCAGCCCCATCCGGTGGGAGATGGCGCCCCGGAGGACATTGTGGTGCACCACGACGACCCGGGTCAGGTCGGGGGGGAAGCCGTCAAAGTAGCGCCGCACCCGCGCTACCTCCGAGGCGGGGAGGTGTCCCTTCACGGCGAGGTCGTTGAGGTTCCCGGTCATCGAGCCGAGCGCCACGCCGTGACTGGTGAGCGCCGACGCGATCACCATGCCCGGAAGCTCGAGCCGGGGCACCAGCGACTCGCCGAAATAGCGGCGGTACTTGACGTACTTGCGGCCGGCGCCGAGCAGCCCGAACGGGCTGGCCCACCACTGGACATCGTGGTTGCCGGGAATCACCATGGTCGGCGCGGTGCCGGCCAAGGCGCGGGCGAACGTCTGCGCCAGGTAGAACTCTCCGTGGCGGGCGCGCTGGGTGAGATCGCCGGAAAGGACGATCGCGTCGGGGCGGAGCTCCGGAAGCAGCGCCTTTAGCGCGTCGATCTGGTCGTGATCGACGTCCCAGCCGAAATGCAGATCCGAAAGGTGGGCGAGGGTGACCGCCGTCACCAGACCACCCGGACCCGGTAGGTCAGCGTCGCCTCACCCTTCGGCGGCACCCTGACCCGGAAGCGGGTGCGGGTGCTGGAGAGCTTCTCGGCGGGCTGGGAGCTCGAGAGCAGCGACCATTCGCCGCCGCGCTCCTCGAGGATCTCGACGGTGACGGTGGTGTCCTTGGCGTTGGCCAGGCTCACCCGATAGGTCGCCGTCGCGATGGTGCGGAGCGAGTCCCGCTGGGTGCCGTAGCTGGTCTGAATTCGCTTCGCGGTGAGGTCGAAGGCGGTGCCCGCCGCCAGCCGGACGTCTTGCCCCGGCGCGGTGTGGCGGGCCGAGGACTCGCCGATCAGCTGCAGGCGGCCGGCGTCGTCCGGCTCGTAGAGCCGGAACGCGCCTTCGGGGAGGGGGAGGTCGCCGAATGGGGTCTTGGCCTGGCGCTTGAGCGTGTACCACACCTCGACCGGTAACACGCTCTCGTCGTTGCCGTATTGCTGCAGCGGACCGTACCAGGGGAGCTGACCGCGAACCACATAGGCCCGTTCCCACGCCGCGGTGGCCGGCTCGAACAGCGCGGCGGTGGTGGTGACGCCGGGCTCCAGAGAAATCCGACCCGGAATGGTGTAGAGATGTGACTCGCCGATCTGCTGCTCGCCCGCCGGTCCGCCGGCCAGATCTCCCATCGCCTTCTCAGCCATCATCGGCGCCTGAGCAAAACGGCTCCGCACGTCGGCGCGGCCCACCGAGCCGGCCAGCAGCTGCAGCTCGGCGTCCGGGACCCGGAGGCTCGCGGAAGGGATCACCGCCGAGCCGCTGACTCGGGCGACGCCCTTCGCGAGGATCACTGCGTACTGGGCGGTCCAGGCGGCCCCCTGGGTGAAGTAGCCCAGCCGGAGCGAGGGCCGCGCCGCCGCGGCGCGGAGCGCCAGAGCGAGGGTGGGATCGGTCAGCACCAGCTCGGCCGGGTAGAGCGGCAGGCCGGGGCGCTGGAACGAAATCCGGCCGTCGGCGAGCCGGAATCGCTCCGGATTGACGCCGACCACCACCGCACTGGTGGTGTCGGGAATTCCGTTGCGGGTCGAGCCGGTCAGGAACTTGAGGGTCAGGCCCACCGCGCGCCGCATGGTGTTCTGCTCGTCCACCGATTCGTCGTAGGCGCTCCCGGTGACGGTCACGCCCGAGTCGAGGGCCATTACCGTCGCGGGATCGAGCGCGCCGAGCGACAGACGATGCTGACTGGGGCCCGCCGGGAGCGCAACCGGCAGGGTCCGCCGCACCAGCACCCGTCCGTCGTTGTAGATCGTGAGCCCGGTCTGGGCGGCCAGCGGCCGGGCGAGCAGAACCAGAGCGGCCAGGGCGAATCGTGGCATGGGGAACCTCCTCATTTGCGCAGCACTTCCATCGCGATCTGGGTCACGATCCTGCGCACCAGGAAATAGGTGGCGATGGCGATCGCCGCGACCCAGATGCGGCTGGTGACCCCCAGGGGAATCCGGAGCCAAGCGTACCCGATGACCAGCAGCGCCGCGAGAAGGGAGATGCCCCGCGCCAGTGGAATTGCACGCCGCTTGAGCCCGGCCAGGCAATCGGGGCACAGGTCGCCCCATTTGACGCCCGGCACCTTGCGGAGGCACTTGGCGCAGGGAACCGGCGGATCAAGCGAGGCGAGCGATGACCGCATCCCCGAACTCCCGCGTGCCGGCGCTTCCCCCGAGATCGCGGGTCCGGATCCCGGCCTCCGCCACCGTCGCCACAATGCTCCGCCGGATCCGGTCGGCGGCGGCGCGCTCGCCGAGGTGGTCCAGCATCATGGCCGCGGCCAGGATCTGGGCGGCCGGGTTGGCGATCCCCTTCCCCGCGATATCCAGGGCGCTCCCGTGCACCGCCTCGAAGATCGCCACCGTCGCGCCGATGTTGGCGCCGGGGGTCAGGCCCAGCCCGCCGACCAGTCCCGAGATCTCGTCGCTCAGGATATCGCCGAAGAGATTGGTCGTGACGATCACGTCGAACCGCTCCGGGTGCAGCACCAGCTGCATGGCGCAATTGTCCACGATCAGGTCGTTCGATTCCACCCGCCCGGCGTATTCCCGGGCGATCGCGCGGCCGGTTTCGAGAAAGAGGCCGCTCACCATCTTGAGGATATTCGCCTTGTGGACGATGGTCACCGTCTTCCGGCCGTGCCGAACCGCGTACTCGAAGGCGTAGCGAAGAATCCGCTCGCTCCCCACCCGGGTGAGGATGGCCACCGATTCGCCCACCGCGTGGGGATCGTTCCCGATCGGGATCCAGTGCTCCACCCCGACGTAGAGACCTTCCAGGTTTTCCCGCACCAGGACGATATCCACGTTCTCGAAGCGACCGCCCGGCACGATGGTCTTGGCGGGGCGAAGATTCGCGAACAGCTCGAATTCCTGGCGGAGCGCCACGGTGACGGAGCGGTAGCCTTCGCCGACCGGCGTGGTCAGCGGTCCCTTGAGCGCCACCTTGCGCCGGCGGATGCTTTCGCACGTCGCCTCGGGAAGCGGGTCGCCGCCGGCCGCCATCCCGGCCTGCTGGACGTCCCAGGAGAACTTGAGGCCGGTCGCTTCCACGATCCGGACGGTCTGTTCGGTGATTTCGGGCCCGATCCCGTCGCCCGGGATCAGGGTCACGTCGTACGTCATGGTCAGTGCGAGTCGGGCGGCAGGATGGTCTTGAGAGCGGCCCGGTAGGCGTCATCGGCGGTCTCGCCCCGGCCAACGGCGAGGGTGCGCCACACCACCCGCCCGAGCCGGCCATCGATGAGGACCGCGGCGAGCTCGACGTTCAGGCTGTCGCCGGCGGCGGGCGTCAGGTACAGCGCGGCGGGAATGAAGGCGAAGCGCGCGCCGCCGGAGAGCGCCACCAGCTGGCGGATGTAGCTCCGCAACGGATCGGGGGCCTCCTTGAGCTGCGGCGAGCGCATCACCGATTGCCCCAGGCGATCCGGGGCGGGCATGAGCCCTCCCGACCGCTGCGCGGTCCGGCGAAGCGCCGGCGGCAGCATCCAGTTCACCTCGGGGGCTTCCTCGGTCAGCGTCTCGGCCAGCAGCGAGTCGGCCCACCGGAGGGTGGTGGCGCGCGCCTTGGGCCCGGCGCCGCCGGGAATCCGCGAATCCGACACCACCATGGTGAGGGGAAGCACCGCGACGCCTTGCCCGGCGAGTCCGCTGGTGGCAAGGGCGACGGCCGGTACCAGCGGCTTGACCGGCTTGGCCTGGGCCGAGAGGGGTGCCGCGCCTGAGAGGGCAAGGAGCCCGAGGCCCCGGAGGATTATCGACATGTGGAGCCAAAACTAACCGGCCCCGGCGGCGGGCGCCTATTCCAGAGAAAGCCCGCCGTCCACCACGATGGTCTGCCCGGTGATGTGGCGGGCCTCGTCCGAGCAGAGAAAGCTGACCACCCGGGCCACGTCCTCCGGCTCCGCGATCCGGCCCAAAACCGAGCTTTTCCGGGCCTTGTCGATGACCTCGGGCGGGAGGAGCTGCAGCCGCTCGGTCCGGATGAACCCGGGCGCCACCGCGTTCACGTTCACGTTGCTGGGCCCGAGCTCCACCGCCACCGCCCGGGTGAGGCCCTCGAGCCCCGATTTGCTCGCCGCGTAGCTGGCCACCCCGAAGCCGGGATGTCCGGCGAGATGGGAGCTGATGTTCACGATCTTCCCAAAGCGCTGGCCCCGGAAAATCGGCGCCACGGCGCTGATACAGTTGAAGGCGCCGGTGAGGTTGGTCTCGATGACCTCGCCCCATTCCGCCGTGGAGAGCCGCCAGTGCGCGCCGTCGTTGGCGACGCCGGCGTTGTTCACCAGGAAGTGGACCGCCTGGAAGCGCTTGCGGACTTCCTCGACGAAGCGGTCCACCTGGGCCCGGTCGCGGACATCGCAGCAGTCCGCGTACACCCCGACTCCCATCGCGGAGAGGGTGGTTTCGGTGAGCAGCGCGGTCTCCCGCACGTCGCGCCCCGGCAGGTCCACAAAGCAGAAGGCGACATTGCACCCCAGGCGGCCGAATTCGAGCGCGATGCTCCGCCCCAATCCGGTGGCGCCGCCGGTGACCATCGCAACCCTGCCCCGGAAACCCGCCGGCAGTTCGACCTGCGGCTCCGGCTGCTCCAGCACGGCGCCTCCTCCCGAGGAACGCGCGGCGGCGCGGCGCCAGGAGGGCGGATCGTATCCGGTGGGGTCCATGAGTGGGCGAAGGTACGGACCGGCTGGGGGGGCCGCAAGCCGCGGGGCTTGGAGCAACCCGTTGCCGTGCCGTACATTCCCTCCATGATCCGGATCCTCTGGCTTCTGGTGAGCCTCGCGGCCGCCGCCGCGTGGGGCGTGATCGCCCTGCACCACGGCGAGACCATCAGCGCGGCATGGCTCATCCTCGCCGCCGTGGGCTCCTATCTGGTTGGCTACCGCTTCTACTCGCGGTTCATCGCCGACAAGGTCCTCGGACTCGACTCCCGCCGAGCCACGCCCGCCGAACGCCTCAACAACGGCCGCGATTTCGTCCCCACCACCCGCTGGGTCCTGTTCGGCCACCACTTCGCGGCCATCGCGGGAGCCGGCCCGCTGGTGGGGCCGGTCCTCGCCGCCCAGTTCGGCTACCTGCCCAGTACCATCTGGATCGTCTTCGGCGTGGTGCTGGGCGGCGCGGTGCAGGACTTCGTGATCCTCTTCGGCTCGATCCGGCGGGACGGGAAATCGCTCGGCCAGATGGCCAAGGAGGAAATCGGCCCGATTACCGGCCTCTTCGCGATGGTGGCGATCCTCGCGATCATGGTGATCCTGCTTGCGGTGCTGGCGCTGGTGGTCACCAACGCGCTCAAAGACAGTCCCTGGGGCATCTTCTCGATCCTCTGCACCATCCCGATCGCCCTCGCCATGGGGATCTGGATGCGGCTGATCCGCCCGGGCAAGACGGTCGAGGCGACGATCGGCGGCGTCATCCTGCTGGTGGCCTCGCTGATCGGCGGCCGTTACGTGGCCCAGTCGGCCACCCTGGCCCCGCTGTTCACCCACGGCGGCCTCACCATCGCCTGGGCGCTCATGGTGTACGGGTTCATCGCCAGCGTGCTCCCGGTGTGGCTCCTCCTGGCCCCGCGCGACTACCTCTCCACCTTCATGAAAATCGGGACGATCTTCCTGCTGGCGATCGGCATCCTGATCGTGATGCCGCCGCTCCGGATGCCGGCGCTCACCGTCTTCGTGAACGGCACCGGGCCGGTCTTCGCCGGAAAGCTCTTCCCGTTCGCTTTCATCACCATCGCGTGCGGCGCCATCAGCGGGTTCCACGCGCTAGTCTCCAGCGGCACCACGCCCAAGATGATCCGCCGGGAAACCGACGCCCGGCTGATCGGCTACGGCGGCATGCTGATGGAGTCCTTCGTGGCGATCATGGCCCTCTGCGCCGCCGCCGCGCTCGACCCCGGCGTGTACTTCTCGATCAACGCCCCCCTCGGCGCGCTGGGCGGAACCGTTCAAACCGCGGCCGCGCACATCCGGGAGTGGGGCTTCTCGGTGACCCCCGAGCAGCTCAGCGCGCTGGCCCAGTCGGTCGGGGAGTCGTCCCTGCTGGGGCGGGTGGGCGGGGCACCGTCCCTCGCGGTGGGCATGGCGCACATCTTTTCCGGCGCGTTCGGAACCCGGCTGATGGGGCTCTGGTACCACTTCGCCATCATGTTCGAGGCGCTCTTCATCCTGACCACCCTCGACGCCGGGACCCGGGTCGGGCGGTTCATGCTGCAGGAATTCCTCGGGCACCTCTGGGCGCCGCTGGGCCGCACCTCGTGGTATCCGAGCAACCTGCTGGCCTCGGGGCTGGTCGTGGTGGCGTGGGGATATTTCCTGGTGCAGGGCGTGCTCGACCCGCTGGGCGGAATCAATTCGCTCTGGCCGCTGTTCGGCATCAGCAATCAGCTCCTCGCGGCGGTGGCCTTCTGCGTCGGGACTACGCTCATCATCAAGGCAGGCAAGGCGCGCTACGCCTGGGTAACGCTGCTCCCGATGAGCTGGCTCCTGGCGGTGACCCTCACCGCGGGATGGCAGAAGATTTTCGCGGCGGACCCGCGGCTCGGCTTCCTGGCCCACGCCGCCGACACCGTGGCCAAGGTGGCGGCCGGCGCGCTAGATCCCGCGCGAGGAGCCCGGCTCATCTTCAACGACCGGATCGACGCCGCGCTGGCGGGGGCATTCATGTTGATCGTGGTGGCGCTGGTGCTGGCGTCGGTGCGGGAGTGGCTGGCGGTGGCCCGGGGACGGAAGCCGGCAATGGTCAAGGAAGCGGCGTTCGTGGAGAGTGCCTATGCGAGTTGATCGCGCGGCGCCGGAGGACCGGCCCAGCCGCCTCGGTCGGGCGCTCGCGGCGCTCCGCCAAGTGGCCGGGATGCCCGACTATGAGCGTTACCTCCGGCACGCGCGCACCCAGCATCCCGAGGCCCCCGCCCTCTCCGAGCGGGCCTTCTACGATCAGTACGTCAACGCCCGCTACGGCAACGGCGCCTCACGCTGCTGCTGACGGGCGCCTAGAACGCGATCTCCACCATTCCCGAAATGGTGCGGAAGTGGGGGTACTGGAACCAGTCGATCCGTCCTAGGAAGGGGTCGGCCGAGTCCCCGACCTCCGGGTCGTATCCCGAATATCCAC
>JBGPVQ010000073.1:0-9792 GCA_041491785.1 Gemmatimonadota bacterium
CGGCCGGTCCCTCCGGTGCCGTGCAGGATGAGCACCGCATTGACGACTCGGCCGCTCGCGTCGGTGCGGGGCGTGCCGATCGTGCTGTAGTGCAGCCGGAGCTCCGGTAGCACGTCCCCGGCGCCGAACCGGAAATTCCCCACTGTGAAATCGCCCTCCACCGGCGCGGGATAATTGGCCGGTGCTTGCGCCGCCGCCGGCGTGGTGGGGACCGGCACCGGAGTCGAAAGCACCGTGACCAGGGCCGAGAGGACCGCCCTGCGGTGCGGAATCAGCGATCGAAGACCCATGCCCTCACCTCTCGGGTGGGACGATGGTTGCCCGGAGCAGCTTGTCCAGTCTCGGAAACGCGGTGTCGAGGTAGCGGTTCCCGCCCTCGAAGATCGGACCCTGCTTCCCGCCCCGCATCCCCCCGCCGGCAGCCTCGCCATAGCCGGCGTAGAGCCGGTCCACCACCTCCATCCCCTCCACCACCCGGCCGATCGGCGAAAACCCCTGGGCATCGAGCTGCAGATTGTCCTTGAGATTGACGTAGAGCTGGGTGGTGCGGGTGCCCGGTCCGGTCATCGCGAAGGCCACCGTTCCGCGCGTGTTAGGTTCCCGGACCGAATCGTCCGGGATGCGGCGCTCCCGCCATTCGGCGGCCACCGCGGGCCTCCCGGCAATTCCGAACTGAGCGATGTACCCCTCCCGCACCCGGAAGAATCGGGAATCGTCGTAGAACCCCGCCTGCACCAGCCGGTGAAACCGTTCCACCCCGCGCGGCGCCCAGGCTCGGTGCGCCTCGAGGACGAATTGACCTTGGCTCGTCTCGACCCGGACCCGGAACAGCTCCGGGGCCGGCTCCTGTGCCGGAGCCGCGGCGGCTACAAGGATCAGCGCGACCAGCGGGAGCAGACGGCGCGCGCTCACCTCTCCCCCTACCGCTTCCCGCCCAGTACCGCCTTCGGAATCATCATGTGCACCCCCACCCGGCCGTCGACCAGCTGGGTAATGCGCAGATCCGCCGCGATGCTGGCCAGCCGGTAGGCTTCCACCTGCGGGAGCGACTTGGCTTCCATCAGGTAGGCGATCATCTCTCGCACCGCGATCCTGGTCGCCACGGTAAGGCTCGTGTCGGTGCCCATGGTGATGATGTGCGTCGGCGTCTCACCCCGCGGCCAGGTCAGCTTCATGTCCTTCCGCACCACCAGCTGGAGCCGGCCCCGCAGCGAGGTCTCGATCGCGGTCTGGTCCACCTCTCCGTCGCCCTGGGCCGCGTGGCCGTCGCCGATTTCAAAGAGCGCTCCCGCGGCGTGCACCGGAATGAACAACGTGGTTCCGGCCACCAGCTCCTTGTTATCGAGGTTCCCCGCATGGACCCCCGGCGGGTTGCTGCTCACCCTGCCCGAATCGGGCGGGGGCGCCACCCCCATGCTCCCGAAGAAGGGATGCAGCGGCACCACGATCCCGTTGCCCAGGTCGGCGGTCAGCGTCTTCCGATCGAGCGGGATGATCCGGGTGCGCGGGTCGCCGCACGCCTCTCGGAGAAAGCCGCTGCACCCGTTGTATCCGTAGGGAATCGCCAGCGTCACCGCCAGGATCCGGACTTCGAGCACATCGCCCGGCTCGGCGCCTTCGACGTACACCGGGCCGGTGAGGATGTGCCCGCCGGGTCCCTTGTCGGTTACCTGCGTGACGATCGCCCGGAGCGACGCTTCGATGTCCGCCGGGGCAACGCCCGCCGCCACCAGACGGTCCGGCGTGTTGGTGAGCAGCGTCTCGACCTCGATGATATCGCCCGAAGCGATACGCAGCACCGGCTTGGCGGCGGCGGAGTAGTACCCGTAGGCGACCGTCTCAGGCGTCGCGGGCAGGCGGTACACGGTGGGCCGGGCTTGCCCGGCGGCAAGCCCGGGCGCCACGAGCAGGAGCGCGGTGGCCCGCGCGGCTCGACGCTGGTTCATGTGGCTCCGGAGCCCGTCAGTCGTTGAAGGGGGACTTGATCGACCGGGACGGTTGGGCAGCGCTCTTATCGAGGAGCCGTTGCAGCTCCTCCTGGCTCAGCTCGTAGGGATCCTTCTCGTAGCCCGGGGAAGGGACCGTCCGGGCCCGCTCGACATTCTCACCGGTGGGACTGAACTCCCACTCCGAGCGCCCAACGGGGCGCACTTCCCACTGCCGCTTTTCCCGATCGGTGAACGTTCGGAAGCCCATCGCGGTCTACCACCGCCTCAGAGGCACTTGAACACTCGCGGCGAGGCGCCGCGAATGAGCGTGTATGGTCCCAGCGTCACGGCCCAATCGATCAGCGTGACGGAAATCGTCATGCGATTTCCCTGCACGGTGCCGTCGTATCGCGCGGCGACCTTGACCGTGTCCGGGCCGATGCCGATGGGGCCGCCGTGGCCGGGGAAGTGGAATCCGCTCACCGAGAAGCGCCCGCCGGCGTCGGGAACGATTGCGGCACCGATCCGGCCCGCGGCGCAATCGAACTCCAGTTCGGCGCCCTCCAGGGTGGCCACCAGGCCGAGATGCTCGCCCCCCCAGTCTCCCAGAATTGGGGAGCGCGCCTCCGGTTCCATGCAGGCGGCGGATCCGAGCAGCAGCAACAGCGAGGCCATGGGGCGCATACTCATCAATTCTAACCCTCCCCCTCGGGGCGCGTTAGCTTTGCCGAATGACCGCCCCGGTGTCCTACGCCCGCCGACTCGGCCTCTTCAGCGCCACCATGGCGGTCATCGGCGGCATCATCGGCTCGGGAATCTTCCTCAACCCGGCCATCGTCGCGGCGCGGGTGCGGACTGCGCCGCTCACTCTGGCCGCCTGGATTGCGGGCGGTGTGGTGGCGCTGCTCGGCGCGTTCGTGTTCGGAGAGCTCGCCGCCCGGCTGCCCAAAGTGGGCGGCGGCTACGCCTACCTGCGCGAGGCCTTCGGACCCCTCCCCGCCTTCCTCTACGCCTGGGCGCTGCTGCTGATGATCGCCACCGGTGCCATCGCGGCGGTGGCGTTCACCTTCGCGAACTACACCGTGGCGCTGTTCGGACTGGGTCAGAGCGCCGCGGTGCCGATCGCGATCGGCGCGATCGTGGTCATCACCGCGATCAACTACGTGGGCGTGCGTCCGGCAGCGTGGAACAACAACCTCTTCACGGTGCTCAAGCTCGCCGCCCTGGTGGTGCTCATCGTCGCGGGGCTCACCCTGCGCGTTGCGGTGGCCGCCCCGATCCCGACCGCTACCGGGCTCCGGCCGCCCGCCGGATTCGGGGAAATCGCACTGGCCCTGGCCACCGCGTTCGTGCCGGTGCTCTTCGCGTATGGCGGATGGCAGCAGACCAACTTCATCGCCGAGGAGATGATCGAGCCGGAGCGGAACCTGCCGAGGGCGCTGGTGCTTGGTGTGATCGGGGTGGTGGTGGTCTATCTCCTCGCCAACGTCGCCTATCTCCGGGTGCTGGGTGTCGACCGGCTCGGCGTCAGCACCGCGCCCGCGGCCGACACGATGCGGGCCGTCCTGGGGCCGCTGGGCGGCACCCTCATCAGCGTGGGGATCATCGCCTCGACCTTCGGCTGGCTGGTCTTGGTGATCATGGTGTCGCCCCGGGTGTACCAGGCGATGGCGGCCGACGGCCTGTTCTTCCAGTCCTTCGCGCGGCTACACCCGCGCTATCGGACCCCGAGCGCGGCCATCCTGTTCCAGGGGCTCTGGACCTGCCTCCTGCTGCTCACCAAGAAATACGGGCAGTTGCTGGACTACGTGACCTTCGCGGACTGGATCTTCTTCGGCTCCACGGCCGCAACGCTGGTGGTCTTCCGGCGCCGCGAGCGCGGGGCCGTACCGTCCACCGGATTCCGGCTCCCCGGATATCCCTGGACGATGATCGTGTTCATCCTGGCCGCGGTGTACGTGGTGATCGGCTCGATCCGCTCGAATCCGTCGAACGCCCTGCGGGGTGCGCTGCTCCTCGCGGTGAGCGTCCCGATCTATTTCTTCTGGTCGTCGCGCCGGCGGGTCTGATCCCCGTCCGCCAGCGCGTCGATTTCCGCCCGCGCCGCCAGAAACCGCTCCCGCCACCCACCGCGGATTTCCACGAAGGGGATCCGGCGCGCCCCCAGCGCGTCCCGAAACAGCTCCTGCAGCTTGAGGCGCTGGAGCGGCCGGTCCCGCTGGGAATCCGCCGTCCACGGCACGTCGATGCCGCAGAGCAAGTAGAGCTCGGCCCGGCGCGCCACCGCGGCCGCGCGGATCCACTCCGGACAATCGCCGTAGTAGTGCTCGGCGTAGACCACGGTGCTGAGCAGATCGGTATCGAGCAGGAGGAGGTCTCCCCCCCGCGCGAGGGCGGCGTCCTGGGCGGCGATCTGCCCGAGCGCGATCTGCTCCACGTCACTCGCGTCGAGCGGGGCCCGCTTCCACTCGGCATATCCCCGCACGTACTCCGGCACCCACACCGCACCATAGTGCCGCGCCAGGTCGGCGGTGAGCGAGGTCTTCCCGGTCGACTCCGACCCGGTCAGGACGACGCGGAGAGGGACGCCTTCCAATGTCTCCATCCCGAAATCGCGAGAATGAGGAATACCGCGTACTGCACCATCGTCGGGTAGGCGTGCTGGAAGAAGAAGAACGGAACCGAGACGCAGTTGATCGCCACCCAGATGGGCCAGCACTCAAAGAACTTCCGGGCCATCATGTACTGCGCCACCAGGCTCACCGCGAAGAACATGGAGTCGAGGACCGGCGCGGGATCCTGGGTGTGATGCTCGAGAACGAACCAGATCAAAGCCCAGGCAACCAGGACGATCACCGTGAGCACCAGGCCCAGCCGGGCCGGCGTGCGCGACACCTTGAGCTCGGTCTTCTGGGCGCCCCCGAACAGCCACTCGTACCATCCGTACACCGAGATAGCGAAGAAAAATCCTTGCAGCGCCATCAGGGCAAAGAGCTTCTGGTTGAAGAAATACACCGCGTACATCGACACGTTGACCAGCGAGGTGGGCCAGCTCCACACATTCTGGCGGGTGCTCAGAAAGACGCTGGTAACCCCGAACAGCGCGGCGAAGATTTCGAACGGGTTCACGGAAGGACCGAACCGAGGGTGTCGTGGTGACCGTTGATAAAGCGCCGCAGATAGGGCCCGATCGCGGCACGGGAGTCGAACCCCGCCGCGCGCGCGGCCGCTTCCTCCCGCTCCGGACCCACCTTGGAGGGCTCGGCGTAGTGCTGGAGGTCGCGGTAGAAGCCCAGAGTGAACTGATCCCACGCCGCGCCGGAAAGCCGGGTGAAGATCAGATTGGTGGGTAGGCCGGCCGCGGCCAGAAACGCGTTCTCCATTTTTCGTTCCGCGAGGAGTGAGTCCCGCTTCCCCGCAATGGCCTGGAAGATTTCCAGATGGAAGTACCCCGCCCCCCCGCTCGCCGAGCGGAAGGCCTCGGCCGGCGGGCCCGCGGCGAAGAGCTCCTCCTGCCACGCCACCAGCTTGTCCCAGACCGGGTCCGCCCCGCCGCGGTCCTTCGCGAAGTACCGCCCCAGCGTCCCAACCGGCTGCAGCAGCAGCAGGTCCCACTGGTCGCCCTGCGAATGGCGCAACAGCAGCGGCCGCGCCTCGCCGGCGGCTTCGGCGCCGGCCTGCCGGGACTTGAGCAGATCGATAAGCTCGACCAAGCGGCCCGGCGCGGCGCGCACGAACAGGGCGCCGTAGGTCTCGCTCGGGGCCTGGGCTACCGCCAGGGCCAGCAGCAGTGCGATCACGAGGCTCTCCTCACAGCTCGTTGCGGGCGTGGAGCCGCCGGGTCTCGGGCGGGCGGAAATCCGCCATGGCACGCAGCAGCGCCCCGGGTTCGCGGTCCACGATGAGCATTCCCCGCTGGGTTTCCCGGACGAATTTCTCCACCACCATGTCGTCCACGAACTTGAGTAGGGAGGTGTAGTAGTCGGCGATGTTCAGGAGCCCGCACGGCTTCTGATGATAGCCGAGGTGGCCCCAGGTCCAGATCTCGAAGAGCTCTTCCAGCGTGCCGAGGCCGCCGGGCAACGCGAGGAACCCGTCGGAAAGATCGGCCATCATCGCCTTGCGCTCATGCATCGACTCCACCACGTGGAGCTCCGTGAGCCCCGGGTGCGCAATTTCCTGCCCTTGCAGTGCCGCGGGGATCACCCCGATCACTGTGCCGCCCGCCGCGATGGCCGCATCCGCCAGCGTGCCCATGAGGCCAATCGACGCCCCGCCGTAGACCAGCCCGATGCCGCTCACCGCCAGGAGCCGTCCCACCGCCGCGGCCGCCTCGGTGTATTCGGGGCGGCCGCCGGGGCTCGACCCGCAAAAGACGCAGACCCGATGGAGCGGCATGGCGAGGTATAATAAGGCATGCCTACCCGCCGCGAATTCCTCGGAGCTTCTTCCGCCGCGATGACCGCGGCAATCGTCGCCGCGCCGCTCCAGGGCAGCCCGGTGCCGCCGTCCATCCAGGCGCTCGGCTCGATGAAGAGCCGGGCCCAACCGATCACCATCGCGGAGCGACAGGGCCGGCTGGAGCGCGCCCGGCAGCTCCTCGCGGCCGAACAGCTCGAGGCGCTCTTTCTCACCGGGGGCACGTCGCTCCGATACCTCGCCAACATCGACTGGGGGCTCAGCGAACGGCTGCTGGCCCTCATCCTTCCCCGGGACGGGCGCGCCTTCATCGTCTGCCCGGCCTTCGAGCACGACCGCGCCGTCGAACAGATCGACGCCGGCCCGCTCAAGGGCACCGCGGATGTGATGACCTGGGAGGAGCACGAGAGCCCCTACCAGCGGATCGCCGAGGGGATGCGGGCCCGGGGCATCACCACCGGCCGCCTCGGCGTCGAGGAAACGGTCCGGTCGGTGTTCGCGAGCGAAGCCGCCGCCGCGCTGCCCGCATTGCAGCTGGCCAGCGGCACCCCGGTCACCGCGGGATGCCGGATGATCAAGGACGCTCACGAGATCGACCTCATGCGCCTCGCCGCGGAGGTGACCCTCAAGGCGTACGAAGCGGCGTGGAAGGCGCTCAAGGACGGGATGACCCAGGACGAGTTCGCGCGACTGGTGTCCCTCGCTCACACCCGCCTGGGCTTCGAGGGCGGCGCCGGGGTGCAGGTCGGTGCGTTCTCCGCGCTCCCCCACGGCTCCGCCACGCCCCAGGTCATCCGGGAGGGCACCATTCTTCTCATCGACGGCGGCTGCCAGGTCGAGGGCTACTCGAGCGACATCAGCCGGACCTTCGTCCTTGGCCGCGCCACGCCCCGGATGAAGCAGGTGTTCGAAGTGGAGCAGCAGGCCCAGAAGGCGGCGCTCGCCGCGGCGCGGCCCGGGGTCGAGTGCCAGGCGGTGGACGCCGCGGCTCGAAAGGTCATCACCGATGCGGGGTTCGGCCCCGACTACAAGCACTTCACTCACCGGGTGGGCCACGGCATGGGGATGGACGGGCACGAATGGCCCTACCTGGTGCGCGGCAACACGCTCCCGCTCAAGCCGCACATGGTCTTCAGCGACGAGCCGGGGATCTACCTCCCGGGCGAGTTCGGCGTCCGGCTGGAAGACGACATGCACATCACCGAGAACGGAGCGGAGTTATTCACGCCCACTTCTCCTTCGCTGGAGGATCCCTTCGGGCGGTAGCGCGCCCGTCTCCTAATTCGGCACCACCACCGCCGGCACCCCCTTCTCCCGCACCAGCGCGTTGAAGCCCGCCAGCTGGGCGCCCAGAATCGAATCCGCCTCGCGCCTGGCCCGGGTCCAGAGCGCTTCGAGATCGGCGAACCGCGTCAGCACCCCCCCGGACACCGGCCCCTCACTCCCGTCGACCACCGCGACAAGGTTCAAGTACTGGGCGTTGAGGCCGGGCGCGAAGTTGACCACGTCCTGAAACGTCTTGTCCTTGAGGTTCACCAGCGCTCCGGTCAGCGAGTCGATCCGCGCGACCAGCGACTTCCCCGCCTTGCCCAGGGTGTCGGCCGCCGGTAGATCCTTCGCGTTGGCGAGCAGCGTCTCGATTTGCTCTCGGGCCTGGCGCATTCGCCGCGCGGTGCCATGAATTTCGTCCACTCGCTCCTCCGCGCGGGACAGAAATTCCTGCTGCCCCTGGATGGCCTCCACCGAAAGCCCCGAGCGCGGGTCGGGGAGGATCTCGAGCGGGCGGGTCCGGGCCTCGCTTCCCAGGACCAGGCGCACCAGGTAGCGCCCCGGCGTAACCCGATACCCCGGGGTGGCGCCGCTCAGCGTCCCCGGTACGCCGGCAACGCCGTCCCTGCGGAGATCCCAGACGAATCGATTCAGGCCCGCCGCCGCCGGGAGCCGCAGCACGGGCAACGTGCCGGGCCGGGCCTCCGCCGGAGGGGCGGCGCTGGTGAACTTCCGGATGACCGCGCCCTGCGCATCCAGAATCTCCAAGGTGAGCGGGGCGGTGCTGTCCGCCGCCTTGGCAAGGCTGTACTGGAGGATTGCCCCGTTGGGCGGATTCTTTCCGACCCCCGGCTGGTCACCGCCGCCCCCCAGCGAGGTGCGGTACGCCGGGCGGGGAGTGACCAGGTGGAGCGGAGCCCGCGCCGTCGAGTCCGACATCTCGTCCAGCGGCGACACGTCGTCCATGATCCAGAACGCCCGCCCCTCGGTCGAGATCACCAGGTCTTTCCGCTTGACCTGCAGATCGGTCACCGGCACCGCGGGCAGATTCCGCTGGAACGGCTGCCAATGCGCGCCGCCGTCGAAGGAGAGGTAGACCCCGGTCTCGGTGCCGGCGTAGAGCAGCCCTTTCCGGTTGGGATCCTCGCGCACCACCCGCACCGGCTCGCCCTCGCGGAGGCCGGCCACGATCCGGGTCCAGCTCTTCCCGTAATCGGTGGTCTTGTAAACCAGCGGGGAGTTGTCGTTCCACTTGTACCGGCTCACCGCCACGTAGGCGGTGCCGCGGTCGTGCGGAGAGACCTCGATCATGTTGATGAGCGATTCCGGCAGGTCCTTCGGCGTCACGCTGGTCCAGGTGGCCCCGGCGTCGCGGGACAGTTGGACCAAGCCGTCGTCGGTCCCCACCCACAACGTCCCCTTCTCCTGGGGCGACTCCGCGATGAAGAAGATGGTGCCATACACCTCGCCGCCGGCTCCCTCGTTGGTGATCGGCGCGCCGCCCCAGCCCTGCTTCGATTTCTCATTGCGGGTCAGGTCGGGGCTCACCGTCGTCCAGCTCTGGCCGCGGTCGTTGGAGCGGAAGAGGACGTTGCCCCCGTAGTAGAGCACCCGGCGGTCGTGGGGCGAGGTGATGACCGGCGTGTTCCAGTTGAACCGGTACTTCATCTGGTCGGAGGGCTCTCCCAGACCGACAGTCGGGTAGGCGCGGATATCGCGGAGGAACCGCGTCGTGCGGTCGTACTCGGTGAGGGCGCCGTGATACCCGGTCGCGTACACGTAGCGGGGATCGGCGGGATCGAAGGCGATATGGGCGCTCTCTCCGCCGCCCACGTCGAGCATCGCGGCGGTCGGAATTCCCCCGCCGTCGGTGGCGCTGGGGATCGCCACCGTGGTGTTGTCCTGCTGCCCGGCGTAGACCCAATAGGGGAACCGGTCGTCGGTGATCACCCGGTAAAACTGCGCGGTCGCCTGATTCATGATGGACGACCAGGTGGTGCCGCCGGTGAAGGAAATCGCGGCGCCGCCGTCGTCCGCCTTGATCAGGTTGGCCGGGTTGTCGGGGTTGATCCACAGATCGTGGTTGTCGCCATGGGGGTCGGGCAGGGTGATGAAGCTGCGCCCCGCGTCCACCGACTTGAGCAGCGGGGAGTTGATCACGTAGACCACGTCGGCA
>JBGPVQ010000074.1:0-9755 GCA_041491785.1 Gemmatimonadota bacterium
CACGAGGTTCCAGAACTCGAGGAATCGGTCGCCGTCGGAGCCTTTGATGAACGCGTCGAGCGAGAACTCCTTGCGATTCAGCTCCGTCCATTCGCCCGTGGCCCCGCTTGGAAATTTCCAGTCCTTCGCGACGTGGGCCATGTCGATGAAGATCTCCGAGCACGGTCCGCAGGGGCCGGTGTCCGCCATCTGCCAGAAATTGTCCTTGTCACTGAGGCCGTAGATGCGATCGTCGGGGAGGCCGGCGATCTCCCGCCACAGCTGCCGCGCCTCCGCGTCGGCGTGGTGAACGCTGACCCGGATTCGCTCAGCCGGGATCCCGAGGAACTCTTCCGAGGTAACGAATTCCCAGGCGTAGATGATGGCATCGCGCTTGAAGTAGTCGCCGAAAGAGAAATTCCCCAGCATCTCGAAAAAGGTGTGGTGCCGTCTGGTGAGACCGACCTGTTCGAGATCGTTGTGCTTCCCTCCCGCCCGGACGCACTTCTGGCAAGTGGTGGCGCGGGCGTAGTCGCGGCGTTCCTGGCCGAGGAAAGTGCGCTTGAACTGCACCATGCCGGCATTGGTGAACAGGAGCGTCGGATCGTCCTGAGGCGCGAGCGGGGACGAGGGCACCTCGCGGTGTCCTCGAGCGGTGAAGAAATCGAGGAAGAGACGGCGAATACGACTGGATTCCATCGGGGGAATATATCCTCCGCCCCCTCCGGGCCCCACCCCAAAAACCGTCAGCCACCGGGGCTCGGACCGAGTCCCGTGGACCGATCCCACCGGCAGCTCACGTAGGCGCGCGGAGCAGCTCCCCAACGATCCGCGACACCACCTGGCCGGCGAACCCCCGCCTCGCGAGGAAGGCGAGCAGCCGCCGGCGCACGACCGGACGCGGAAGTCCTCGGAGCTGGGCCAACCGCTTCTGCGCCAGGGCCTCCACCTGTCTTTCTTCGACACCGACCGCGCCGAACGCCTCGGCAAGCGCGCGATCCACGATGCCCCGCTCAACCCCCAGCGCGGCCAGATCCCGACGGAGCCGGATCGGCCCCCGGCCACGGGCGGCGCGGGTCTGCACATAGTGCAGGGTGAAGCGCCCGTCGTCCACCAGCCCGGCCCGCCCCGCCCGGGCAACCGCCTCCTCCGCCGCCTCGGGAGAGTGACCCTTGAGCACCAGCCGGCGGGTGAGATCCCGCTGGGCGAACGGACGGCGCTCCAGAAACCGAAGCGCCGTACGAAACCCCGCTTCCTGGTCGGCGGCGCGGCAGAGCCGGCCATAGAGCGGCTCCTCCAACACCGTGCCTGGCCGCAGCCGCTCGGCGTCGGCCACCTCGCGCGGCAGGGTCAGGAACGGGCGCCCCTGCACCATGACCCGCACGCTGCCCGCCAACCGGGGATCGGGAACCAGCGCCCCGATGACCCGGCGGACGCGGGGCTCACTCGGTATCACCGTCGCCGTCATCGGCCACCACCACCGCCGGCGTCTTGACCCCCAGGAACTCCTTCACTCGGCCCTCGACCTCGCTCTGGAGGGCCGGATTGTCCTTGAGGAACAGCTTCGCGTTTTCCCGGCCCTGACCGATCCGCTGGTCGCCGTAGGAATACCACGCCCCGGACTTCTGGATGATGTTCGCCTCGGCCGCGAGATCTACCACCAGCCCGCTGTGGCTGATTCCCTCGTCGAACATCACGTCGAACTCCGCCTGCTTGAACGGCGGCGCGACCTTGTTCTTGACCACCTTGACCCGCACCCGGTTGCCGATGACGGTTTCCCGCTCCTTCACCGGGCCGATCCGGCGGATGTCGAGCCGCACCGAGGCGTAGAACTTGAGCGCCTTGCCGCCGGTGGTGGTTTCGGGGTTGCCGAACATGACACCGATCTTTTCGCGCAGCTGATTGATGAACACCACCGCACAGTTCGAGCGATTGATCGAGCCGGCCAGCTTCCGGAGTGCCTGGCTCATGAGCCGCGCCTGGAGACCCATGTGGCTCTCGCCCATTTCGCCTTCGATTTCCGCCTTGGGCACCAGGGCCGCCACCGAGTCGATTACCACCAGGTCCACCGCCCCGGAACGCACCAGGATTTCCACGATCTCGAGCGCCTGCTCGCCGGTGTCGGGTTGCGATACCAGCAAGTTGTCGACGTCCACGCCCAGCTTCTTGGCGTACTCCACATCGAGGGCATGCTCCGCGTCCACATAGGCCGCGGTCCCCCCGGCGCGCTGAACGTTCGCCGCCAGATGCAGCGTAAGCGTGGTTTTCCCGGAGGATTCGGGGCCGTAGATCTCAGTGATCCGGCCACGGGGCACGCCGCCGATACCGATGGCCGCATCGAGATTGATCGCGCCGGTCGGAATCGCGTGAACCCGCTCCCGCGGGCTCTCCGAACCCATCCGCATGATCGAGCCCTTGCCCAACTGCTTCTCGATCTGAGCAATGGCGAGGTTGAGCGCCTTCCGGCGATCGGCGTCGAGCTTGAGGTCTTTGACGTCGGGAACGGCCACGGGAGCCCTCTTTTCACGATATGGATGATTTTGCTACACAAAACCACTGAAACCAATCTAAAGCCGAACATTGTCCGAAGCAAGATGGCATTTTTTCACTTTTCCACATGCCGCCAAGCATCCTCAATGTGGGTGACCTGTGGAGACGTGGAACAGGGACCAGCCGCCTCCACCCCAATCACATCGAACCGGTAGCGGTCCCCGGGACGACCGAAACGGACGCGCCACAGCTCGGCGAGCCGACCCAGCACCGCCCGCTTCCGCCAGCCGACCGATTCCACCGCCCGGCCGAACCGCGGCGACCGACGGGTCTTCACTTCCACGAACGCAACCAACTCGCCCCGCCGCGCGATCAGATCCAGGTCGTGGTGGCCGAACCGAAACCGGTGGGCCTCGATGCGCCAACCGAGGCGCAGGAGATACGCGATGGCGGCGCGTTCGCCGGCATAGCCACGCCGGTGCCGGGGATCGGTCCACTGGGCGGGAGGCTTGGCGGGGCGAATCGAAGGCATGGACGACGATACGCTCACGCGCTCGGCGGGTGGGAACCCGAATGGTGCGGAGGGAGGTCGAACGAACGCCGACTTAGGAGGTGTACTCGTCGAGTTGCGAGAGGCCGATCAACACCTCTCGGGGTTTGCTGCCATCCGGTGGCCCGAGGATCCCCGCCGCGTGGAGCTGGTCGATGACCCGCGCGGCGCGGCCGTAACCTATTCGGAGCTTGCGCTGCAGCAGTGAGGTCGAGCCACCCTGGTTCTGGATGCAAACCTCGGCCGCCTCTCGGAAGAGACTGTCGCGCTCCCCCTCCAGAGCGCCCTCCCCCCCTTCACCCTCCTCCTCCGCCTCCTGGAGCCGCATAAAGGCCAGGATGTCCTCCTCGGCCCGCGCCTGGGCCGCCGCCGCCGCTTTGCGACCTTTGAACCAATCCATCAGGCGCTCGGTTTCTTCGGTGCCGATGAACGCGCCCTGGATCCGCTGCGGCTCGCTCTTCCCTGGCGGGAGGAACAGCATATCGCCGTTGCCGAGCAGGGCTTCGGCCCCGTTGCCGTCGAGGATGGTCCGGCTGTCCACTTTCGACGCCACCCGGAAGGCGATCCGGCTGGGAAAATTCGCCTTGATCAGCCCGGTGATGACATTCACCGAGGGTCGCTGCGTGGCCAGAATCAGGTGGATACCGATCGCGCGCGCTTTCTGGGCCAGCAACGCGAGCGGGGTCTCGACCTCTCCCGCCACCGTCATCATGAGGTCGGCGAGTTCGTCCACGATGATGATGAGGTAGGGAAGCCTGCCCTCAGTGTAGTTGTCCTCGGATGGAGGCCCCGGTGCAGTCGTCTCGGCCGCGGCACTGATCGCGGCGATGGTTGGCTTGGGCCGGGGCGGATGCCGGAGCGGCTTGCCTTCGTCCACCTTCCGGTTGAAATCGGTCAGGTTGCGCGCTCCGTTGGCGTGCAGGAGCTCGTAGCGCCGGCCCATCTCGTGCACCGCCCACTTGAGCACCCGTGCCGCATCGTGGTTGTTGGTCACCACGCTGTGCCGGAGGTGGGGCAGCGCGTTGTACATCGAAAGCTCGACCATTTTCGGATCGATCATCAGCAGGCGGAGATCGGCCGGGGTATAGCGGTACACCAGCCCGGTGATGATCGTGTTGATCGCCACCGACTTGCCGGAGCCGGTGGCGCCGGCAATGAGCAGGTGAGGCATCTTCGCCAGGTCGGTCACCACCGGCTGCCCTTCCAGGTCGCGACCGAGGGAAATCGGGAGCACCGCACGGGAGCGGGAGCGCTCCCACTCCGGGGATTCCAGGAGCTCCCGGAGCGTCACCATCTTTGCCGTCGGGTTCGGGACCTCGACGCCCACCGCACCCCGGCCGGGGATCGGGGCCACCCGAATGCTCATCGCGCGCATCGTGATCGCGAGATCATCGGCGAGCGCCACGATGCGGCCGGCCTTCACCCCCGGCGCCGGCACGATTTCGAATTGGGTAACCACCGGTCCGCTGGTGCGCCCCGCAATGGTGCCGTCGACCTTGAACGTGCGCAGCGTGTCGAGCAGGGCCTGCCCCAGGCGGTCGAGCTGCGCGGTGTCCGCCGCGACATCCTGCTGGGGTGGCGCGGTAAGCAAGTCGATCGGCGGCAGTAGATCGTCGCTCGAGCCTCGCTGGCGCTCGGGAACGGCGGCGCCGGCTCGCTCCCGCCTGGGTCGGGCCGGACGCCTGCCCCCCGGGAGGAACGCCGCCGCTTCCTCGTCATCGTCTTCCGTCGCGGGAGACGGCGCCCTCCGCTTCTCAGGAGACTCCCCTTCCGCCCGCTTCTCCAGCGGATGCAGGGGATGCCATGCCAGCGTGGCCAGCGTGAGGGCGGAGAGTGCCAGGAAGGCTAGGAGGAGCCCGCCGGGCTGGCCGATGATCTGGGTGATCCCCCGTGCCGCGAAGCCAGGGAGCAGTCCGGTGAGCCGGGCCGCGAGGGCCCATTCCCCGAGCGGAGGATCGAACGCCGCCGGCGGCACGTCGGTGATCACGCCGATGGTGAATGGCACCAGCAGCGTGAGACCGCCGAGGAGGAGCCCCGCCCGCTTCATGTCTAGTCGCCGAACTCGATCGAACCCGGCCAGCGCCAGCCCGAGGCCGACCAGCGGAAGCCCTACCGCGCCGAGGCCGAGCAGCGTCCAAAGGGTGTGACCGAGGCCATGGCCCAACGCGCCGGTGGGAACCGCCGGAAGCAGCGTGAGCCCGAAGAACACGCCCAGGACAAGCGCCGCGATGGCGCCGAGGCGGCGGCGATCCTCCGGTCTCATGTCGGGGCGCTGATGCGCCGGTCGTGGAAGAGCGGGAGCACTGGGTAGGCGTTCTCCCGCGCGGCGTCGACCACGTCCGCGCCTCGGCCCAACGCCGCGAGTTGTCGTCCGGCGGCGGAGAGGGTGAACGGACGCTCCCAGCGGGTTCCGTAGCGCCGGACCAGGTCCACAGCCACCAGCGCGGCGTCGTTGAGTCCCTTCCGGCGCCGTCGCCCCTCCAGCGCTTCGAGCACCAGACGGCCCGCCGCGTAGGCGTCATCGAGACCGAAACTCGACTCTCTCCCAGCGCATATGATCACCAAGTCCTTGCGGGCCTTCAGGAGCTCACACGCCTTGGCCCCGGCAATCGTGAGGTTGACGGCCGCGGCCACATACACCTCCGAGCCGCCTTGCGCCGCCAGCAAGGCTCGCGTGCCATTGGTGGTGGTCATGATCAGGGTCTTCCCCCGCACCGCCGCCTCGGTCATCTCCAGCGGGCTGTTACCCAGCTCGAGTCCGGGGATCGGCTCCGAGTTCATCTCCCCCGCGGTCACCACATCGGTCGGCCCGAGAGACTGGGCCATCCGGGTGGCCTCCTCCGCGGTCGCCACCGGCACGATGCCGCGAGCCCCGTGATGAAGGGCCGCGCAGATGACCGTGGTCGCGCGCAGCACGTCGATGACGAACACGGGACGGCCCGCGACCTCCTGAGGGGTGAGGCCCGCGGGGGAGAAGATGACGTCGAGCTTCATGTCTCGGGGTGGAGGAGGTGGCTCTGGCGCTCGAGGAATCGGGTGTCGATCCGGGCCTCCACGAAATCGATCGAGCGGATGACCCGGGCGAGAAACGGAATCGTCGTGGTGACGCCCTCGAGGATGAAGCTGTCGAGTGCCTGGCCCATCCGGGCCAGGGCCTCCGCCCGATCCCGGCCGTGAACGATGACCTTGGCGAGCAGCGAGTCGTAATAGGGCGGCACGGTGTAGCCGGCGTATACATGGGTGTCCACCCGGACCCCCGGCCCCCCCGGCGGATGATAGGCCGTGATCTGCCCCGGGCAGGGCTGAAAGTTCCGGGCCGGGTCTTCGGCGTTCACCCGGCATTCGATGGCATGCCCGCGGAGACCGTTCAACTCGGCGGGGAAGCTGAGCGCCTCGCCCGCGGCCACCCGAATCTGTTCCTTCACCAGGTCGAAGCCGGTGACCATCTCGGTGACCGGGTGCTCCACCTGGATGCGGGTGTTCATCTCCATGAAATAGAAACTGCCGTCGGTATCGAGCAGAAACTCGACGGTCCCGGCCCCGGTGTACCCGATCGCGGAGGCAAGGGCCACCGCCGCGTCCCCCATCCGGGTCCGCAGGGCTTGGGTGAGCCCGGGGCTGGGGCTCTCCTCGATCAGCTTCTGGTGGCGGCGCTGGACCGAGCAGTCCCGCTCGCCCAGATGCACCACACGCCCCAGGCTGTCCCCCATCACCTGGATCTCGACGTGGCGGGGGTGCTCCAGATACTTCTCCACGTAGACGTCCGCATTGCCGAAGGCGGCCAGCGCCTCGTTCTGGGCCAGCGAGAAGAGCTGGGCGAATTGCTCCGCCTCCTGGGCGATTCGCATCCCCTTCCCGCCCCCACCCGCCGTGGCCTTGATGATGACGGGAAACCCGATGCGCTCGGCCACCTCCAGGGCTTCGTCCGGCGACTGGAGGACTCCCTCGGAGCCCGGCACCGTCGGGACCCGCGCCTCGGTGGCGAGCCGGCGGGCCGACGCCTTGTCGCCCATGGCGCTGATCTGCTCGGCGCTGGGCCCGATGAAGGTGATGTTGGACGCCTTGCAGATCTGAGCGAATTCGGCGTTCTCGGCCAGGAACCCGTAGCCGGGATGGATCGCGTCCGCGCCGGTGATCTCCGCGGCGGCGATGATCCGAGGAATATTGAGGTAGGATTGTCGCCCCGGCGGCGGGCCGATGCAGACGTCGTCGTCCGCAAAGCGCACGTGGAGCGACTCGCGATCCGCCTCGCTGTATACCGCGACGGTGTGGATTCCGAGTTCCCGGCACGCGCGAATGACCCGCAGCGCGATTTCGCCGCGGTTCGCAATCAGCACTTTGTCGAACATCAGGGCATCGCGTCCCGCGTCAGGCCCTGCGGCGAACCCGCCGACTCCGGTTCACGATCGGCGAAGGTCCGGTCCGAGGCGGCGGTCACGCCGGCGGCGCGGAGGGCAAATTCGTTCGGATTGGTCGCGTAGTGAAGCGCGCTCTCGTAACTGATCACCCCCGAGTTGTACCAGCCCATCAGCGACTGGTCGAACGACTGCATCTTGTACGAGAGCGAACCGTCGGAGATCAGGTCCGGAATGTTCAACGACTTCTCGATGCTCCGGATGTTCTCCGCGACTGCGGCGGTGTTCATCAGCACCTCGACCGCCGGCACCCGGCCGCGCCCGTCGGCCCGCGGCACCAGCCGGAGGCTGATGATCGCCGCCAGCGCGGTGGAGAGCAGCGAGCGGATTTCCGCCTGCTGGTGCGGCGGATAGAACGACAGGATCCGGCTGATCGACTGGGTGGCATCGGTGGTGTGCAGCGTGGAGAAGACCAGGTGCCCGGTGTCCGCCGCCTTGAGCGCGGTGTCCAGCGTCTCGGCATCGCGGATTTCGCCCAGGAGCAGCACGTCCGGGTCCTGCCGCAGGACGTGCCGCAGCGCCGCGCCGAACGAGAGGGTATCGCTCCCCACCTCGCGCTGGGCGATGTTGGCCATCGAGTCCCGGTGCAGGAATTCGATCGGGTCCTCGATGGTGATGATGTTAACCCGGCGGTGCCGATTGATGTGATGAATCATGGCCGCGAGCGCGGTGGATTTTCCCGAGCCCGTGATGCCGGTCACCAGCACCAGCCCGCGCGGCTTGAGCGCGATGCTCTCCAGCACTTCCGGCAGGTTGAGCTCCTGGATGTTGTGCACCTCGTAGGGGATCGCCCGGAGGGCGAAGGCGAGGGTGCCGCGCTGCTGGTAGATGTTGGTCCGGAATCGCCCTACGCCCGGTACGCCGATGGCGAAATCCGCCTCCTTCTTCTCCGCGAATTCCTTGACCTGCCGCGGCGTCATGATCTGCTCCGCCAGATGCTTGAGCTCCTCGGGGCGGATCGGCAGCATGGGAAGGGCGAGCAGTTCGCCGTTGACGCGCACGGTGGGCGGGCGCCCCACCTTCAGGTGCAGGTCGGACCCCCCGCGCTGCACCATCTGGGAAATCGCCTGCTTGAAGTTGAACGGGGTTGCGCTTGGAGTGCCCTCGAGTCCTGGCAACTCAGCCATTGGGATCCACCCGGAAGAGGACCTGGCCGAACTCGACCGGCTGCGCGTCTTCCACGCAGACCTCCCGGATCGTTCCGCCGAACTCAGCCTCGATCTCATTCATGATCTTCATCGCTTCGATGATACAGACCGTCTGCCCCGCCGAGACCCGGGCGCCGACCCTCACATACGACTCGGCTCCCGGCTCCGGGGCGGCATAAAAGGTTCCCACCATCGGGGATTTGATGTCCTTGAGCAGGCTCGCCGCCGGCGCCACGCGGGCCGCCTCGATCCCATCCCCTCCGTGGACCACCGCCCCCAGCGCCGCCGGGGGCACCGGGCCGCCGCTGGGCACGGCCAGTGGCGAGGGATAGGGAAACGCGCCGCCGGTCCGGGTGATCACCACGCCGGTCCCCAGCCAGCCCTTCAGCTCGATCGACCCAATCTCGGGCGACTCCCGGAGCAGCTCGGTGAGCTTCTTCACGTCCTTGAAATCGATCCCCTTGAGGCTGGGGACCTTCTGGAGGAGTTGGGCAAGCTCCTTCATCTCGTCCGGTTTCATGGATGCGGGAGCTCCCGGCCGGGCCGTTCAGACGTGAAGGTTATGGATCAATGAATTTCCAGCAACTCGGTGCGCCCGTCGGACAGGCACCGCGGACCGTCAGGGCCGAGGTGGATATCGTCCTCGATCCGGACGCCCCCCCAGCCCTCAAGATAGATGCCCGGCTCGACCGTGACTACCGTTCCGGCTGGGAGGGGCTCTTCCGCGGTCCGGGCCAGCCGCGGAGCCTCGTGGACCTCGAGCCCGAGGCCATGACCCAGCGAGTGGCCGAACGCCTCGCCGAAACCGGCCGCCTCGATCCGGTCACGGGCCAGGGCGTCGCCGAGGCGGCCCGACATTCCCGCCCGCAGCGCGGTTCTGGCGTAGCGCTGCGCCTCCTCCACTACCCGGTAGACCTCGCGCTGTCGCTGGTCGGCGGAACCGCCCAGGATCACGGTCCGGGTGATGTCGCTGCAGTAGCCATCGAGCTGGGCACCGAAGTCGATCAGCAGCCACTCCCCCCTGCCCAGGGGTCGATCGCTGGGGCGGGCGTGGGGCAAGGCGCTCCGGGGGCCGGACGCCACGATGGTCTCGAAGGGATGCCACTCGCTCCCTCGGATCCGGAGCGCCAGCTCGAGGCGGGCCGCGACGTCGCGCTCCCGCTCCCCGATCCG
>JBGPVQ010000075.1:0-9727 GCA_041491785.1 Gemmatimonadota bacterium
CTGGGCCTCCCCGCGGGCGCCATCGCGCAACAGCCTCTCCCCAAGAAACCGCCGGTCATGCTGCCGCCGGTGGAAGTGGTGGCGACGAGGCGGCCCGAGGCACCCCATGACGTGCCGGCCTCGATCGAGGTGATCAGCGGCACCGATCTGCGGGCCCGCGGGGTGGCCACGCTCCGGGATGCCCTGGCGCTGGCGGCCGGGGTCGCCATCGCCCCCGGCGGCGACGGCGGGCCCGCCAGCGCGGTGCCTGAATTCTGGGGGCTCCGGGAGTTCGACGCCTTCCTCCTGGTGGTCGACGGCGTGCCGTGGGGCGGCGCGCTCAATCCCGCCCTGGCGACCTTGAACCTGCGCGACGTGGAGCGGATCGAGATCCTCCGCGGGCCGGCGCCGGTCACCTACGGCGCCACCTCCTTCGTCGGAGTCATTCACGTGGTCCACACCGCCGCGGCGGCCACCAGCCGGACCCTCGCCGCGCACGGCGGGAGCTACGGCAGCGGCGGCGTCTCGACCGATTTCGGAGTGCCGTCAACCGGAGCGTGGAAGTCCCGGGGCAGCGTCGATCTCGATCGGCAGAAATTCAAGGACGACCGCACCTCCTCCTCGCGCGGGCATGTCCTCTGGCGCACCGCCAGGACCGACGGGGAGAAAAGCAGCTGGATTACCGGCGACCTGAACTTTCTCCGCCAGGATCCCGCCAGCCCCCACCCGCGGGAAGGGCCCGCGCTTTCCACCGCGGTGCCGCTCGACGCCAACCACAATCCCGACGGCGCCTTTCTGAACGAGACCCGCTTCGCGGTCTCCGGCGGATGGCAGCGCCCGATGAAGCATGGGTCACTCTGGGGCACCACCCTCTCGTTCACCCACTCGGGGCAGCGGATGTTCCGGGGGTTTCTGACCGACATTTCCAACAGCGCCAACAACGCGTCGGGCTTCAAGGAAGACATCGACGTCAACGATATCTACGCCGACAGCCACATCATCTGGTCGGGAGCTTCGCCGGTCCGCTTCATGACCGGCGCCGACGCCCTCTTCGCCAACGGTGAGGCGAAGGGTGCCACCTTCACCTACACGGTGCCGCTCTCCGGAGCGACGGCCGCCGCCGTCCCCGAGCCCACGACCCTCGGCCTGGACGCCGGGAACCGCCGGCTCTTCCTCGGCGCGTACGGGTCCGCCGAATGGCGGCCGAACGAGCGGGTTACGGTGAGCGGAGGCCTCCGCCTGAACGCGACATCGGAGCGGCGGGGGGAAGGGGAGACGGTTTCCCACAGCCGGCTTTCCGGCAGCCTCGGGGTCCTGCTCGGGCTCTGGGAAAAGGACGCCAACCACGTACGCCTGTTTGCCAACTTCCGCGACACCTTCAAGCCGGCGGCCTTCGACTTCAGCCTGGCCGAGAACGAGGGGGTACTCGATCCGGAAACCTCGCGCAGTTACGAGGGCGGCTTGAAAGTCTCGGCGCTGGATGGCCGCCTCGATATCGAGGCGAGCGGCTTCCGGATGGACTTCAAGAACCTGGTGACCGCCACGATCGTCAACAATCTGCCGGCGCTCATCAACGCCGGGAGCACCCGGTTCCAGGGCCTCGAGCTGGCCGCAGACCTCCGTCTGCCGCACGCGGTGTTCGCGCGGGCCACCTACAGCTTCCACGACGGCAAGTTCGTGGATTTTGTCCAGGACTTCGGCGGCACCTTGACCCAGCTCGCCGGGAAGCGCGTCGAGATGTCCGCCCGTGGCCTCATGTCGGCCGGGCTGTCGCTCTCGCCGGATGTCGGGTTCATTGCCAACGCGAACCTCAACTACACCGGGAGCCGCTATCTCAACATGCGCAATACCGCGCTGGCGGCAAAGTTTCTGACCGTGGATGCGGGCATCGGCTACCGGATTCGCAGCGCGGAGTTTCGTCTGGACGGCCGCAATCTCAGCAATCGGCGGGACGCGGTGTCGGAGAGCGAGTTCGGGGATGCGCAGTACTACCGGATGCCGGCGCGGACGGTTCAGGCCGGAGTGGTGCTGACGTACTGAGCCTCAGGCCCGGCGACCGGTAGCGTCAGCCGGAATTCGGTTCGCCCCGGGCGCGACTCGGCCAGCTCCAGCCGCCCCGCGTGCATCTCCGCGATCCGCCGAGCGATCGCGAGGCCCAGCCCCGCGCCGCTGGTGGCACTGCTGTCGCTGCGCGAGCGCGCTGCGTCCACCCGGAAAAACCGCTCGAAGACCCGCTCCCGCACCTCCGGCGGAATGCCGGGCCCCTGGTCCACCACCAGAATTTCGCAGTGCCCCTCGCGGCGCCGCATTTCCACCTCGACAGTGCCTCCCTCCGGCGAGTACTTGATGGCGTTGTCGAGCAGGTTGAGCAGCAGTCGGCCCAGCAGGTCGGCGTCTCCCTCGAAGGGCGCCTCCACCAGCCCGCGCAGCTCGAGGCGCACCCCGCGCTGATCCGCGACCGATTGCACGGCGTGGGCGGCATCGTGCACCAGATCCTCCAGATAGAGCGCCTCACGGTGGGTCACCAGGTGGCCGGAATCGGCGCGGGCCAGGAGGAAGAGCTCGTCCACAATGCGGGTAAGCCGCCGCGCCGCATCCCGCATGGTCTCCACCGAGGCGCGGTACTCCTCCTCGGTCCGATGGTCCCGCGACAGCGTGATATCCGCCTCGGCGCGCAGGATGGCTGTCGGGGTGCGGAGCTCGTGGGAGGCATCCGCCACGAAGCGGCGCTGCTGCGCGAAGGAACGCTCCAGCCGGTCGAGTAAGTCGTTGACGACCCGCGCCAGGCCGACCAATTCATCTCCACCAGCGACCGGGAGCCGTTCGTCCAGATTGCTGGCGCTGATCGCGGCCGCTTGTGCCGCCATCGATGCCACCGGTACCAGGCTTCGCTTGGCGAGCGCATACCCGCCGATTGCCGCAAAGAGCACCAGGAGCGGGATCGCCACCAGGAACATCTCGCGAATGCGCGCCAGCATTTCCTCGATGTCGCTCAAGGAATATGTGCCGGTCAGGGTAAAATGCTCCCCTCCCAGGTCGAGCGGGCGGGAGATGATGCGGTAGGGGCCCCGGTCGGCGGGCGGCGCGGTCATGGCCACTACGGTTCCGCTGCGGTCCAGGATGGCGATGTGCAGGTCGCGAAAGCGAACTTCATCGACGGTGCTGCGCATCGCCTCTATAATGCCGAGCGCGGTGCGTCGTTCGGCGGTGAGCTCCCGGGAAAAGGCGGTGAGAGCGTCACCGATGAAGCGGTCGGTCCGGTGTTGCAGGGTACGCGCAAAGACCAGGTAGCTGGCCACCGCGAAAATGATCAGGGGCAGGCCGAGGAGCACCGTATACCAGAGGGTAAGGCGGGAGCGCAGCGACGACGGCCACCGGGGCATCGCGTCACTCCCGTCGCCGGGCGGCTTTTGGTCGGGGAGGCCGGCCGGCGGGCTTGGCCGGTTCGGGCGCCTCGAGCACGAAGCCGCTGCCGCGCAGGGTAGTCAGGAGGGCGACCGCTTCACCGTCGTCCAACTTCCGGCGGATCCGGCCGGCGTACACATCGATGATGTTCGAGAAGGTGTTCCGGGCATCGTCCCAGACATGCGCCATGAGCTCGGCGCGGCTCACCACCCGGCCGGCGTTGCGCGCCAGGTGCAGGAGGAAGGTGAACTCCTTGGCGGTGAGCGCGACGTCGCGGCGGCCGCGGCGCACCGTGTGCCGGAGGGTGTCGATGACCAGGTCGCCGATCACCAGCTCCGCCGACACCACCTCGCCGCGCCGCCGGGTGAGGGCGCGGAGCCGCGCCAGCAGCTCCCCGAAATCGAACGGCTTGGTCAGATAATCATCGGCTCCGGCGTCCAGTCCGGCGATGCGCTGGTCCACCCCGTCGAGCGCGGTCAGCATCAGAATCGGCACCCGGCTGCCCCGCTCGCGGATCGCCCGGCAGACCAGCTTGCCGTTCTTGCCGGGGAGGAGCACATCGAGGATGATCGCGTCGTACTGGTTTGCCGCGGCGAGCGCCAGCGCCTGGGTGCCGGTGGTTGCCTCGTCCACCGCGTAGGACGCCTCCCGGAGGCCGCGCGCGATGGAGCTGCGGAACTGGCGATCGTCTTCGGCGAACAGGATGCGCATGGCATCCAATCTACGAGATCAGAGCGAGCCGTGGAGGGGCTCAGTGTGACAGCCCGGTGATGGTGAACTCGACGAACGGTGGCGTGATCTGCTGCAGACTGCTGGCGGTGGCGCGCAGCTTGACTACGCCGCTCGTCGTCGGCGCAAAGTAATCGAGCCTGGCAACGCCTGCCGCATCGGTGGTGGGCGAGTGGAAAGTGAAGGATCCGGTCCCCTGCACCACCTGCCAAGTCACCCCAACCCCCGCCACTCCTTGCCCCAAGGCATTGCGGATGATGACCGACGGGGGAATCTCCACGGCGCTGTTCACGACCGCGGATTGGTTGTCGCCTGCAAGAATGGCCAGGGTCAGACCCACCGGTGCCGGCGGGGCGGCCGCATTGGCGGTGAAGGTGACCGGCTGGAGCGGGCCCACCGTCACCTGGACCGTGTTGACACCGGGATTCCCGAGAATCCAGGTGGGTACGGTGGCGACCCCATTGGTCCCCGTCGAGACCGGGAGGCTGGTGACCGCCGCGGTGGCGCTGAGGCTCCCCCCTCCACTCATCACGGTGAAGGTCACCTGCACCACAACCGGCTGGCCGAGGAAGTCGGTGACTTTGACCGATGGGGGCAGAGTCACCGGCTGGCCGGCGGTCCCTGACTGCGGCTCCAGAAAGGTGGCGGGGTTCCTGGTCACCAGAGTCGGGATGCCGGCCGGCGGCGGCGTGGTGGAAGCCGTGAACACGACGTGCAGTGGCGGATCGGAGTTGACGACCTCCGCCGTAAGCGTCGCGGCGGTGACGCCCTGGACGCTGGGAAGGATCCAGCTGGTCTTCGCGACGCCCATCGTGATCAGGCCAAGTCCGTCGCTCGTCATCGTCGAGCTCGATTGCACGGTTCCGCTACCCGCTCCGGGCGTCCAGCGGATCTCCTTGCGGCACACCGGGCCGACGTCGATGCCGACCAGCTGCACTGCGACCTCCACCGGTGCGGCGGGCGCGTGCTCCCCGAGATTCAGCGCGGTTTGGTAGGGGCTCAGCGTGCCCTGGACGCCGCCGCTCAGGTCGCCGTCGTAGTCACAATCACTATGGGCTGTGATCGCCTCGGCAGTGCACGCCGTGAGACACGCCAGGGCGGACAGGTGGAGACGGTGAAAGAGGGACATGGTTGGACTCCTTGGGAGATTGCCTCGCCTGCGCTCGCCCTGACCGGCCGCGGCGCACGCACCGACCGCACTCCCGGGCTAGACGTTGGCTCCCCAGATTCCGTCTCACCTGCTACACTTGCCCCATGTCCCCGATGGACGCCGCGTCCGCGGCCCTCGACACCCTCATCGCCCGCTGCGCCAGCAAGGTGCGGCTGGTGGGTCGGACCCACCGGCTCGACCCTTCCGAGGTGGACGAGGTGTTCCAGGAAGTGCGGGTCCGGATCTGGACGGCGATCGGCCCAGGCGAGAGCATCGCCGGGCTTCCCTCGTCTTATGTGTATCGGACGGCAACCTCGGTGGCGCTGGACCTGATCCGGCGCCGCCGCACCAAACGGGCGGCGATGAGCGATCCGATCCACCTGGTCAGCGACCCGCCCGACGCCCGCTCCGGATCGGCGGAGCTGATCGAGCTGCAAGAGCTGGGCGGCCTGATCGAGGAATCGTTGGCTGAGCTGCCCACGTCTCGGCGAGGTCCGGTGCGGATGTTTCTGGATGGCTACGCCAAAGAAGAGATTGCCGCGGTGCTGGGCTGGACCGAGCCCAAGACGCGAAACCTGCTCTATCGGGGACTGGCGGATCTGCGCGCCGTGCTGGGGCGCCGGGGCGTCGGTCCCGAGGGGGTGCGATGACGGACGACGACCTGCGCCGAGCCTACCAGGCCCGAGTGAACCGCGCCGGGGGGCCCCCGCCGACGCCGGAGGAGCTGGCCGCGCTGGTCTCGGGGAGCGGCACCGAAGCGGAGCGGCTGGAGATCTTGGACCGCGCCCTCGCCCATCCCGAGACCGCGCGCGAGCTCGAGCTGCTGCGCGCCATCACCGCCGCGGAGCGGGCCGAGGCGCCATCCCGCGCGGCAAGGTGGCGGGTGCCGCTGGCGCTGGCGGCCACAGTCACGCTGGCCGTATCGGCCACGCTGCTGGTTCTGTCCCGTCGGCAAGCCGAGATACTCAGGGCGCCGCCCGCCCTCGGGGCGCCGGCTCCGATTACCCCGGAGGACGCGGCAGTCCGAGCCCCGGGGAACATCACCTTCGTCTGGCACCCGGTCCCGAAGGCGGGCGGCTACCGTTTTGAGCTACTGACCGAAGTCGGCGCGCTCGTCACGACGACGACCACCCCGGACACCAGCACGGCCGTGGGCGTGGCGGGCACCGGCCCCTATCGCTGGGTGGTGGTGGCGCTGCTGCCGGACGGGGTGGAGGTCCTCTCCCGTCCGCGCAGCCTGCGTATCACACCATAGCCGAAGAGGGCGATCGCCAGCGCCGCGGCGCCGACGATCCATTTCGGCATCACTTCCGGCCGCTCCCGGAGCGGGAGCCGCGTGTGTGGATCGCCGACCAGGGTGAAGCTCGCCCAGACGCCGGGCGCCGCCCCGGTCTGGATCAGCTCGGTCTTGGTGGCCTGGAGCGCGTCGCCCAGGGAGAGCCCCCGAGCCAGCGCGCGGTAATACCGGCGCATGAAGGCCTCCGCCGCGGCGTCGCCCACCAGCCAGTTGGAAGCCAGCACCGCGCGGGCGCCCGCCTCGAGCGCCGGCGCGGCCAGGCCCTGGATCCCTTCGCCGCCCACCACCGGGCCCCGGCCGCTGCGGCAGGCGGAAAGCACCACCAGGTCGGCGGCGAGCCGGAGCCCCGCCATCTCCGAAGGGCTCACGAACCCGTCCTCGCCGTCCCCGGGCGCCAGGGCCAGCGCGGTCCGCGCGACGGAGCGGTCGTCCACCAGTGCATGGGTGGCGAGGTGGACGACGCGGTACCGCGCGAGTCCCTCCCGCTTGAGCAGCGCCTCGCTGGCGCGCTTGCCCAGCCGGACATCGGCCTGGTCGGCAAACCGGGCGACCGCACGCGCCTCTCGCGCCGTTCCCGGGAGCCTCCCGAGCCCGCCCGAGCCCGCGAACGCCGACAGATACCGGGACGCCGGCGACCCGGCGGCCGCCCGTGCGGCGAAGCGCGGATCGCCTAACGACAGGACCGTGACGGGTCCGCTGGCCCGGGGCCGCTGCCAGAGCCGGGCGATGACTGAGGCCGAGGGCGCGTAGCTCACCGCGAAGCGTTCCACCACCAGGCCGCCATCGACGCGGAGCGTTTCCAGGGGCAGGCCGTGGAGCTCCTGATCGGGGATGACGACGAGCCGGACGATCCCGGCTGGAAGCCCGCTCAAGACCGGGGCGAGAAGACTGTGGCCCAGTGCGCTCTCCAGCGAATCGGCCGGAGCGCCGGCTTCCAGGAGTCCGACCAGCCTCCGGACCCTTTGGCCGAGCATTGGCTCTGGGTCCAGCCGGACCGACCGGAAGGTGCCACGGGTGAGCACGAACACCGTGGTGGGGAGCGCGGCGTGACCCCGAACGAATTCGAGGATCGCGGTGCTGTCGTCGGGGATCGCCCGCCGGATGTCGGCGAGCGAAGCGACCGGCGAACGGGGCCGGTTGGTTCGTGTTTCGGTCGTCTCCAGGCCGTCCGCGAGCACCAACCGGTCGAGCAGGTATCGCGCCCGACGGCGCTCCGCCAGATCGAAGGCGATCTCCGCCCGGCCCGCCGCCGCGAGCCGGGCGATGATGCTGGCGACGGCAAAGGAAGGATCCTCGCTCCGGCGCAGATCGAAGGCCGCTTGCCGGAGCCGCCGGTCATCCAGGCCGGCGCGCCAGCGGTCCAGCTCGTCCGCGGCCTGGACGGCTGTCGTCGCGGCGCGCGCGACGTCTCCGGTCTCCAGGTACGCGGTGGCGAGCTCCGTCAGAGTGAAATGCCGGAAGGCGGCCTGCCCCTCCGGAATGTCCCGGGTCATTGCCTCCAGGATTCGGCGCGCCAGGGCATAGTTCCCGCGCTTGAGCTCGAGGATGCCAAGGTCCTGCCTTATGGCGAGCACCCAACCATCCAGCCGGGCGGTGCGGGCGGCGGCGAGGGCGCTGTCGAAATGGGCGCGTGCCTTGGCCCAATCGCCATCGTCCATCGCCACCTGGGCAAGGGTCCGCTGCCCCTGGACCGGCCAAACGTCTCCCCAGCGGGCGGCGTCCCGGCCAAATTGCCGCGCCTTCGCGCGTGCCAGCGCGGTGTCGCCGACTGCGCGGGCCCGCTGGACCGCGATTCCGGCCAACGCGTACAGGCCCGCTTGATCGCCCTGCTGCACGTAGAGCGACTCGGCCACGGCAAGATGGGTCGCGACCTCATCCAGCTCTCCGGTGGCGAAGGTCAGATTGCCGAGGTTGTTATGGGCCCATGCCACCGGCGAGAGATTTCCCGACGCGTTGCCTTCAATCAGGGCTTGGGTGAGCGCCGCGCGGGCCGGCCCGTAGGACCCCACGTCGTAGAGGAAGTAGCCCTGCCATTGCAGGGTGGCGGCGAGGGCCGACCGGTCATGGGCCTGCGTCTGCAGCTCGATGGCGCGGCGGAATAGTGTGAGCGCGGAGTCGGTGCCACCGCGTTGCGCGAGCGTCCAGCCACCGACACCGAAACAAAACGCCGCGATGCGCCGGCTGCCCGCCGCCGCCGCCGCATTGGCTCCCGCGAGCGCGAGGGTGAATGCAGCAATCGGGTCCCACGAGCGAGTCAGCTGGGAGCGCACGCAGGTGGCGCGCGCGCGAAGTGCCGGGTCGCCCTTGTCGATCAGTGAATCGGCGCGGGCGAGGAGCGGGAGCCCCGCCCTGGGGCCGTTGATTCGCGCCGTGGTGAGGGTGCGGAATAACAGCGCTTCGGCCTCGATGGGCGGGCTTTCGGCGGTGCGCGCCAGCGACGCCGCTTCCCCGAAGAGGGAGTCGGCGTCGGCGGCCTTGCCCTGACCGAGCGCCGTCTGGGCCAGGCCCATGGTTGCGTACGCCCGGATCGCATTGGCGGCGCCGGCGCCCGCGCGAAGCGCCTGGAATTGCCGGGTTGCGTCGGGAAAGTCATAGGTGAAGAGGGAGAGGTAGGCGAGTCCGAGCGCCGGATGCGGGTCTTTGGGGTTACGCGAGGCCGCGGATTCGAATCGGGTCCGGACGCGGGCGATCGAGTCGCCCTCCACGGCGGCCAGCGCCGTCCGAACCACCGCCCGGAGGCTATCGGCGGGGGCTCCTCCGAGGAGGGCCAGCAGGGTCAGCGCGTTGCCCGACAGCATAGACCGACCGCCCTCCCCTAGCCTCGCGGTAGCTGCCCTCGATCGGGGCCAGGCCCTAGTTCAGGCGGCCGGCCTCGTCCACCGCGTAGCACGCCGCCCGGAGGTCCCGCGCGATGGAGCGGCGGAACCGGCGATCGTCTTCGCCGAACCGGATGCGCATGGGCTATAATCTACGAGACAAAGGCGATCATCGCCGCGCAGGCCCCTCGCCCTCAGGACCCTCATGAAACTCTCGCGTTTCGTCATCTTCCTCCTCGGCTTCGCCGCACCGGCCGCGGGCCTCGGGGCCCAGGCCTCGCGCCTCGACAGCCTGGACGCCTACGTCCGCGCCCAGATGGCGGAGCGCCGGATCCGTGGCCTCTCGCTCGC
>JBGPVQ010000076.1:0-9724 GCA_041491785.1 Gemmatimonadota bacterium
GCATCGTCACCGTGGATGCCCAGGGCCAATCCCACAGCCATCGCGGAATGGGACTGGTGGGAGACATCTTCCTCGAGCGTGACATCCGTGAGCTGCCCGGGGACGTGGCGGTGGGGCACACCCGGTACTCGACCACGGGCAGCTCGGTCATTGCCAACGCGCAACCCTGCGTGGCCAACTATCGCGGTGGCCCGCTCGCGCTGGCCCACAACGGGAATCTGACCAACGCGGCGGCGCTCAAGCACGAGCTGGTGGCCCAGGGCGCAATCTTCCAGTCGTCCTCGGACTCCGAGGTCATTGTCCACCTCATCGCCCGATCGGGCGCCCCGGACCCCGAGGGCCAGATCCGCGAGGCGCTCTCGAGGCTCGAGGGTGCGTTCAGCCTGGTCATCACGGTCGGGCGCACTCTGTACGCAGTGGTGGACCCGCGAGGCTTCCGGCCCCTGGTGCTGGGCCGGGTGAGCGACGGAGTGATCCTCGCCTCGGAGACCTGCGCGCTCGATCTCGTGGGCGCCACCGTCATCCGCGAGCTCCAGCCCGGCGAATTCGTCCGGGTCGCGCACGGTGTCGTGAAGAGTCTCGCCCCCCTGCCGGCCCGCCCGGTGAGTCGGTGCGTCTTCGAGCTGGTGTATTTCGCGCGGCCCGACAGCACTATCTTCGGCGAGTCGGTGGACCGGGTTCGCCGGGAGCTCGGCCGGGAACTGGCGATCGAGCATCCGGCCCCCGGCGGAGAAGTCGTCTTCAGCGTGCCGGACTCGAGCAACGCCATGGCGCTCGGATTCGCCGAACAGAGCGGCCTCAAGCTCGAGCATGGCCTGATCCGAAACCACTACGTGGGCCGCACCTTCATCAATCCGACCCAGGCGCTGCGCGTCGCCAAGGTGAAGATCAAGTTCAACCCGGTGCGGGAGGTCATCGCCGGGCGCTCGGTGGTGGTCGTCGACGACAGCCTGGTGCGCGGAACGACCAGTAAGGGGCTGGTACAGATGATCCGTGCGGCGGGAGCGCGCGAAGTGCATTTCCGCCTCGCCTCGCCGCCGATCACCGGGCCCTGCCACTACGGGATCGACACCCCGACGCGGGAAGAGCTCATCGGAGCAACGCATTCCTCCGACGAAATCCGCGACTTCCTCGGCGTGGACACCCTGGGGTACCTCTCCCTGGAGGGAATGCTGCGCGCCGCCGGGACCCGGAACGCATTTTGCCACGCCTGTTTCTCGGGCCAGTACCCGATCCCGGAAGACGCCGGCACCGTACCGACCCGGAACCAGCTGCCTCTGGTGACCATTTCGACATGACCGACACCGCCCCGCAGCCCCTGGTCTACTTCTTCGGGCAGGGCCGCGCCGACGGCACCGCCGCGATGAAGGACCTCCTCGGCGGCAAGGGAGCGGGGCTGGCCGAGATGACCAACCTCGGCATCCCCACGCCGCCGGGGTTCACCATCGCGGCGAGCCTCTGCAGCACCTATCTCGAGGCGAAGAGCTTCCCACCCCGGCTGCGGCCCCAACTGGAGGCGGCGCTCTCCCACCTCGAAGCGACCACCGGCCGACAGTTCGGCGGGGCCGAGGAGCCCCTGCTGGTGTCGGTCCGGTCCGGGGCGGCCGTCTCGATGCCGGGGATGATGGAGACCATCCTCAACTTGGGCCTGAACGACGCGACCGTCGAAGGGCTTCGGCGACTCTCCGGCAACGCGAGCTTCGCGTACGACTCCTACCGCCGGTTCGTGCAGATGTACGGTGGGGTGGTGTTCGAGGTCCCCAAGCGGCCGTTCGAGGAGGCGCTGGAGCAGAGGAGGAAGACCGCCGGAGCGGACCGGGCCATCGATCTGCCCTGGGAAGCACTGCGCGATCTGGTCGGGGAATTCAAGGCGCTCATCAAGCGCGAATGCGGGAAGGATTTTCCCGAACGCCCAACCGACCAACTCTGGGGAGCGATCGAGGCCGTATTCCAGAGCTGGAACACCCGCCGCTCCATCGACTATCGAAAGCTCCACGACATTCCCGACAGCATGGGCACCGCGGTCAACATCGTCGCCATGGTATTCGGCAACATGGGGGAGGATTCGGGCACCGGCGTGGCCTTTACCCGGGATCCCTCCACCGGGGAGCGGGCCATCTACGGTGAATACCTGATCAACGCCCAGGGCGAGGACGTGGTGTCGGGAGCCCGGACCCCGGAGCCGATCGCGCGGTTGCGGGAGCGGATGCCCGCGGCGTACACCGAGCTCGAACGAGTGGCGCGGACGCTGGAACGCCATTTTCGCGATGTGCAGGATCTCGAATTCACCATCGAACGCGGCCGGCTCTACATGCTGCAGACCCGCCGGGCCCAGCGCTCCGGACAAGCGGCGGTCCGCAGCGCGGTGGAGATGGTGGACGAGGGATTGGTATCCGAGGAAGAGGCCATCGCGCGGGTGCCGCCCAACGATCTCAACCAACTGCTCCATCCCACGATCGATCCGAAGGCCTCGCTCGATCTCCTCACCACGGGGCTTCCGGCATCGCCCGGCGCGGCCAGCGGCACGGCGATCTTTGACGCCGATCGCGCCGAAGCGCTGGGAAAGAAGGGAGAGGCCGTCATTTTGATCCGTCGGGAGACCTCCCCCGAGGACTTCCACGGCATGGTGGTGGCCAAAGCCATCCTCACCGCGCGCGGCGGAATGACGTCCCATGCGGCCGTGGTGGCGCGGGGCATGGGCAAGCCTTGCGTCGCGGGCGCCCATGAGATCGAGGTCGATGAGACCAACCCCGCTTTCTCGGTGGACGGACGCCGGATCGCCGAGGGCGAGTGGGTTACCGTCGACGGGAGCACTGGGCGGGTCTACGCCGGGCGGGCGCAGCTGGTGCCGCCTGAGCTCTCGGGCCATTTCTCCCGCTTGATGGGGTGGGCCGACCGGATGCGCCATCTCCGGGTGCGGGTCAACGCGGATACTCCCGCCGACGCCCATCGCGGCCGCGATTTCGGCGCCGAAGGCATCGGGCTCTGTCGCACCGAGCACATGTTCTTCGAGGGGGACCGCATCACCGCAATGCGGGAGATGATCCTCGCGGCCGACGCCCCGGGCCGGCAGCGGGCGCTCGCGAAGCTGCTGCCGATGCAGCGCACCGATTTCGAGGGAATCTTCCGCGCCATGGAAGGGTATCCGGTCACTATTCGCCTGCTCGACCCGCCGCTGCACGAGTTCCTCCCCAAGGAGCCGGAGGAAATCGCCACGTTGGCGCGGGATATGGGAACATCGGTCGAGCAGGTCCAGCGCACCATCGCGTCGCTCTCCGAGGTCAACCCCATGCTCGGCCTCCGGGGCTGCCGGCTCGGTATCATGTATCCGGAAATCACCGCGATGCAGGTCCGCGCGATTTTCGAGGCCGCCTGTACGGTGGCCGGCCGGAAGGGCCGGGTGCAGCCGGAGGTGATGATCCCCCTGGTGGCGCACGTGGTCGAGTTCCGCAAACAAGCCCTGATCGTCCGCCAGGTGGCCGAGGAGGTGTTCCGGGAGCGCCAGCTCACCGTTCCCTATCTCCTCGGAACCATGATCGAGCTTCCCCGCGCCGCGCTCACCGCGGACGAGATCGCCCGGGAGGCCCAATTCTTCTCCTTCGGTACCAACGACCTTACCCAGACCACCTGGGGGCTCTCCCGCGATGACGCCGGGGTGTTCCTTCCCGCCTATCTGGAACGGAACATCATCGAGGCGGACCCGTTCATCTCGCTCGACATCGCCGGGGTCGGGAAGCTGATCGCGATGGCGGTGGCGCTGGGACGGGAGGCTCGCCAGGATCTCAAGCTGGGAATCTGCGGAGAGCACGGCGGCGAACCGGGGGCGATCGCGTTTTGCGAGGCGCAGAAAATGAACTACGTCTCCTGTTCGCCCTACCGGGTGCCGATCGCACGCCTGGCGGCCGCCCAGGCGGCCCTCGCCGAACGGGGGACGATGGACCGGACCCGGGCGACCGTCTGACGGGAACCGCCCTTCGATTCAGGCGGTCGGCCGGTTGACGCTCTTCAGCAGCTCCTCCACCACCTCGCGCGCGTGCTCGCGCAGCTCCGGCACCGCGGTGGCCTCCCAGTGGACCGCCCGGAGCAGCGGCCCGACGTGGAACACCACCTCCGACGGCCTCCCGTCCGCTTCGAGCACTGCGTGCCGAGGGGAGGTTTCCAGACCGAGGCCCAGCGGATCCGGCCGGATCAGCCGCTGAGCGCGCAGCGAGGCGATCAGCGGATCCTGAAGGGTCCGCAGATCGCTCGCCGGCCCGGTGCAGTTGATCACCCAGCCCACCCGCAGCACCTCGACTCCTCCGCCGCGCCGCCGGATCGTGACGGCGATCCGAGCTCTTCGTTCCTCGAACCGCAGCACCCGCGCCGCATGGATCTCGAGGCGGCGCTCGGCGATGAGCGCCCGCAGCGCGGCCGCGAGCTCGGGTGCGGCCCGGTGGCGATGCACCTCCCAGTAGGGGCGGAGATGGCGAAGGAACCGCTTCCGTTCCAGGAGCGGCAGCGCCTGCCAAAGCGCTGGGGTCACCGGCCGGAGGGCCCCCACGACCTCGCGCCAGTCCACGCTCTCGCGCGCGAGCGCGCGAATATGGCGGCGGACCACGCGCAGGTAGTCGAGCGCCGTGGCGGGACAGTCCGCCAGCCCTGGAGGACGATACGGGTGATCCGGCGGCACCGCGGGCGATCGGTGCGCCTGCGGCAGAAGGCCGTGGCGTGAGACTGCGTGGATCGGGGCCCGCCGGGCCGGTGTCGCCAGGTCGAGGGCCACGTCCAGCATGGTGAGGCCGGTGCCGATCAGCAGCGCCGGGGCGATCGGCGCCAAGGCGCCGCCGCGCCACGGGTCACGGATATACCGCGCACTGCCATAGAAGGCCGGCGTGTCCACGACAGGGTCGGCGGCGGCATAGTTGCCCAGCGCGAGCACCACCCGATCGGTCTCGATCCGGCTGCCATCGTCCAGCGTCAGCACCGCGCCGGAACCCGCCGCCTCCGGCGTGAGCGCCACCACCTCCCCGGTGACCGCCTCCAGCCGCACCCCCGGCGCGGCCTCCGCCTCGGCCCGGCGAAGCACCGCTTCGAGGTACTCTCCGTAGAGCCTGCGCGGCAGAAAGCTTCCGCCGGCGGCCTCGGGAATCAGGGTCTGGGCAAATCGGAGAAAGTCGGATTCGTCCTCGGGGAAGGCGCTCATCCGGCCAGCCGGCACGTTGAGGACGTGCGATTCGGTCCGGGTGCCGTAGGCCACTCCCCGCGCCATCGCCCCCGACCGATTGATCAGGCGGATGGTGACCGGCGCGCGGGCGCCCCGAAGCAGTCGTGCGGTGACGACGGCTCCACTGAAACCGGCCCCGACGACCGTAATGCTGGAGAGCCGCGGGGGCATCAGCCCACCGGCAGCGGCTGCTCGCCCCGAAGGTATGCGGCGAAGTCGGCGGGGGGCCCTGGCCGGCCGATGAGATAGCCCTGGATCTTCTGGCAGCCGCGTTCCCGGAGGAACGCCACCTGCTCTTCGGTCTCTACCCCCTCGGCCACCACATCGAGCTCCATCGCCTTGGCGAGCGCGATGATCGCGGTGGTGATCGCCGCGTGGCCGGGATTGCTGCCGACGCCTGCGATGAAGGAGCGATCGATTTTGAGGGTGGTGAGCGGGAAATCCCGGAGGTAGCTGAGCGAGGAGTAGCCGGTGCCGAAGTCGTCGATCGCGAGGCTCACGCCCAGGTCGGCCAGCTCGCGGATGGTCCGGCCGGTCACCCCCCTCGGCTCCATCAGCATCGACTCGGTGAGCTCGAGCACCAGAGTTCGCGGATGCACCCCGGTCTCATCGAGGATTCCCCGCACCGTTTCCACGATGCCCTCGTGCCGCAATTGCCGCGCGGAGAGGTTCACCGACATCCGAATCGGGCCGAAACCTTCGGCCTCCCACGCCCGGCTCTGGTTACAGACGGTACGCAAGATCCACTCTCCGAGGGGAACGATCAGCCCGCACTCCTCGCACAACGCGATGAACTCGCCGGGAGAAACCAGGCCGCGGTCGGGATGCGCCCACCGTATCAGCGCCTCAGCCCCGGTCGGCTTCAGGGTGTCGAGATCCACGATCGGTTGATACCAGATGGTGAACTCCCGCGCCTCGACCGCCTTGCGAAGCTGCTGTTCCAGCTCCATCCGGGCAAGCGCCTCGGCGTTCATCGACGCCGAATAGAGCTCGTAGGTATTCCGGCCCCGCTCCTTGGCGTGGTACATCGCGACGTCGGCGTTCTTCACCAGGTCCTCGAGGTCGGTTCCGTCGAAGGGGTAGATCGCAATCCCGATCGAGCCGGTCACGAACACCTCCTGGGTGCCGAGGCGCATGGGTTGCCGGAACGTTTCGAGCAGCCGGCGCGCCACCCGCACCGCGTCCTGCGGATCCGCGATGTCCTGCAGCACGACGGTGAACTCATCGCCGCCCAGACGGGCCACCTCCACCATCCGCTCGTCCATCCCGAGCCGGGCCACGTTGTCTCCGGTCCGAGACGAGGCCACCAGCCGGGCTGCCACCTCCTTGAGCAGCTGATCGCCGAGGTCATGGCCCAGGGTATCGTTGTAGCGGCTGAAGTGGTCGAGATCGATGAAGCAGACGGCGACCAGCGTGCCGTTCCGCTCGGCCCGCACCAGGGCCTGGGTCAGGCGCTCCTTGTAGAGCACCCGGTTGGGCAGCTTGGTCAGGCTGTCGTAAAACGCCAAGAAGCGGACCTGCTCCACCATGCGCGCGTTCGACAGCGCCACCGCCGTCTGGTCCGCCAGCCGGCGGACCTGGACCCGGTCCTCATCCGAGGGCGGCGTCGTGGCGCGGCGGAAGGCCAGCATCCCCAGCAGCTCCCCGCCGTATCGCAGCGGATACACCTCGACCTGCGTCCCCCCTGGACGATGGAAGTGGGCCAGATACTCGGGGAGCGAGGTGCCGTCCTCACCCGCCACGAAGCGCTCCGAATGCTGCCGCGCGATCCGGAGATCGGAGGCGCTCAGCGTTGCCTTGACCCGCCGATGGCTGCCATCGTGGCTCAGCGCCACCCAGGAGGACGCGGTTTCGCCCAATTCGAGCAAGGTGATGCTGCGGCCATCGCACGGGCACACTTCGGGGAACCGCTCCAGCACCGTCTGGACGATCGTGTTGGTGTCCACCGAGGAGAGTACCGCGCGATCGATCTCGGCGGCGGTCTTGAGCGCATGGAATTGCCGCGCCAGCTCCGAGGACATGGAATTGAACGCGCCGGCGAGCTCCTCCAGCTCGTCCCCGCTGGAGACCAGCACCCGGCTGTGGAAGTCGCGCTCCGCAATCCGCCGAGTTCCCTGCTGTAGTTCGGCCAGTGGCACCATGCTGCGGCGGATCTGGGTCACGCCGAGCCCGAGCACCAGAACCAGCGCCGAGGCCAGGAGGAGCGGGAAGCTCCGGGCGAACGCCGCCATCGGGGCCACCACATCGTTGCGAGGCTCACTGAGAACAATTCGCCAGGGGGGAAGGCGGAACCGTCGCGTTTCCGGCAGAGACCACCAGGTGGCCAGGATGACTCCGCTGGGATCGGCCCATTCGAAGACGCCCCGCGAGGCCGCCCCCATCCGACTCCCCATTGCGGGGGTCTGCCGGAGCGCCGCCGAGAGCGGCCCGAACAACACCCCGGTCGCGGGGGACCATACCGACATCTCGACACCGGGCGGCAAGGACTCCGCGTCTCCAGGGGACCAGAGGTAGTCGGTGCTGATCCGCGCGACCAGGTCCTCCCGATCTTCCGTGCTCGACTGGGCGCGGTGCACCAGGTACAGACGCAGTGTCCTGTTGCCGTCCAGTCTGGTGAGCACGGCGCTCTGGCCCCGAGCCAACAGCGGGAGATCGACCGAGCCGATCTCGGCGAGCAGGCTCGCCTCACCCGAAAGGAGGCGGTTCTGTCCGCTCTCGGGAACCCGCACGACCCCATCGGCCGCGTACCCCAGCGCGTCGCCGCACGAGCTGGTCGTCCCTTCTCGCCCGCATGCGAGGAGACCCGGCGCGAGCCTTCGGAGGTCCGATTCCAGCAGGGACAGTCGATCGTACAGGGTCTTCCCTGCGGCGCTGGCGAGTGCCCCGAGGCGCTCCTGACTCTGCGAGGTGAGCTGGTGCGTGACGCTTCGGAATGAGAGCACAGCGACCGCGCAGGTCGGGAGCAGGGCACATCCGACGAAGAGAAGCAGCAGCCGCTGGCCGAACCGGCTCCGAAGGAGGAAACGGCTGGAACGGGGCGGAATCGCGTCAGAACTCCGGGTCTTCGGCGTCATGGCGTCCGGCTGGGGATTGCTGCCGCGGCGGGTTCCGCCGGCAACCGGGGTATATATAGAGCAACCGCCGGGCCACCCGGTCCGGGTCGGGTTAGTGACAATCGCCACAAGGGGTTGCGAGTTCGAAGCACCCCCCCGATCCCGGGCGTGCGCGCCGCGGTTGTCTCGCCGGTTCAACAGAGCCTTGCTTGATCCGAGGGGCCCCCCAGGCGATTTTCCCCGCGGCCGAGCCGACACCCCACCCCCAGAGACGAGGATCGAATGGCAAACCCCCAGGTCGGTGTCGTGATGGGCTCCAGCTCGGATTGGGAAGTGATGCAGCACGCCGCCCGTCGGCTGGCGGAGTTCGGGGTGGCCTACGAGGCCCGGGTGGTTTCCGCCCACCGCACCCCGGATCTGCTGCATGAGTACGCCGCCGGTGCCGCCGGACGCGGCCTGGTGTGCCTCATCGCCGGAGCGGGCGGTGCCGCCCACCTGCCGGGGATGCTCGCCGCCAAGACCGTGCTCCCGGTGCTGGGCGTGCCGGTGCCGTCGAAGCACCTGCAGGGGCTCGACTCCCTTCTCTCAATCGTCCAGATGCCCGCTGGAGTCCCGGTCGCCACATTCGCCATTGGGGAGGCAGGGGCGCACAACGCGGCGCTCCACGCGATCGCCATGATCGCCACCTGGGATCCCGGTCTCCGGGTCCAGCTCGAACGATTCCGCTCAACCCAGGACGCCGAAATCCGCGCGCTCAAGCTCCCGGCACCTCCCACCGGATGATCCTGCCCGGCGCCAGCCTCGGCCTCCTCGGGGGGGGCCAACTCGGTCGCATGTTCACCACCCGGGCCCGTACCATGGGCTACGAGGTGGTGGTGCTCGACCCCGACGCCCTCTCGCCGGCGGGACGCATCGCGTCCCGCCATCTCGCGGCGGCCTACGACGATCGGTCCGCCCTCGCGGAGTTGGCCGGGAGCACGACGGCGGTCACCACCGAATTCGAGAATGTGCCGGCGGCGGCTCTCGAATACCTCGCCCAACGAGTGCGGGTCCGCCCGACGCCGTGGGTGGTGGCGATTGCGCAGGACCGCGTCGCCGAGAAGCGGTTTCTGGCGGACTCGGGCATCGCCACGGCCCCGTTTGCCGCGGTGCGCGACGCAGACGAACTCGAGGAGGCGTGGGAGAGGGTGGGCCAGCCGGCGCTGCTCAAGACCAGCCGCCTGGGGTATGACGGAAAGGGACAGGCGTCGGTCGAGTCGCGCGAGGAGGCCCGACGGGCCTTCGCATCATTCGGCGGACTGTCCTGCGTGTTGGAGCGGCGGCTGGAGCTGGAGGGCGAGATCTCGGTGGTGCTGGCGAGGGGGGAGGACGGCACCGTCGCGGTTTTTCCCCCCGGCGAGAACCTGCATAGCAACGGCATTCTCCACAGCACCACGGTACCGGCGCGATTCCCCGGCACCGTCATCCA
>JBGPVQ010000077.1:0-9675 GCA_041491785.1 Gemmatimonadota bacterium
AGTTACTCCGACCACCACTCGGCCGTACCAGGCGACCAAAGCCACGCCCGAGCCCAGCACCGGCCGGCGCTGGTTGATCCTCGGGCTCATTGCCGCGGTGGTCGTCGTCGGTGGAGGGGCCGGCGCCCTGCTGCTACGCGGCCGGGGCGGCGGCATCCGGAAAATCGCCGTCATGCCGATCGAGGATATCTCCGGGAAGGACGCTCTCTTCGTGGATGCCATGCAGGATGCGCTGACCAATGCCCTCAACAAGCTTGGCACGGTGGGGGTGGCATCGCGCTCGTCCATGATGATGTACAAGGCGACTCCCAAGCCGACTCGCGACATCGCCAAGGAGCTCGACCTCGATGCAGTGCTCGAGACGACGGTCTTCCGCTCCGGAGACGTGATGCGGATCAACATGCAGTTCTCCGACCCGGCCACCACCCGGAGCCTCTGGTCGGAGACCTACGAGCGGGACGTCAAGAACGTCTTGGCGGCCCAGAGCGAAATCGTCAACCTCACCGCACAGGCGGTGTCCAAAGTGCTCAGAGGAGCAAGCAAATGAGGCGGATTGGATTCGGTATCCTGGGTGGGGTGCTAGCTCTCTCGGCCTGCGGCAGGCCGGAGTCCGGCCTGCCGACCGTGACGGTCCTGAGCCCGGAGGGCGCCCGTCACACGGCATTCCATTTTTCACCCGACGGCGGCCACGTGGCGTTTTGGACGCCCGGCACCAGCGGATGGAACCTGGTGGTGGCCCGAGCCGACCTGAGCGACCCGCGCACGCTGACAGCCGGGAGCCCTTTCCTCGGTCCAGCAACCAACACGCCGCTCTGGTCGCCGGACGGAAAGCTCCTCGCCTTCGGGTCGAATGCCGCAGGCCTCGCGGATGTTGCCGTCGTTCCCGCCGCCGGGGGCGAGGCGCGCCGACTCACCGACGCACCAGGACTTGAAATCCCGACTCAATGGCACCCCAGGGGCGACCGGCTGGCCTACCTCGCGACCGGGGAGGGCGGGACCTTCCGCAACTCGGTCGTCTCCCTCGCCTCGGGGCAGTCCTCGCCGCTGCTCTCTGAGACGCGGTTGGCGTTCCCAAACTGGTCACCGGACGGTTCCCGACTTGAAATCCAGATTAACGACCGCGGCTCGACCACGCTGTGGCTGGCGGACAGCTCCGGCACCAACCCGAAACAGCTCACGACCGAAGGACAGGAGCAGTTTGTCGCGTGGTCACCGGATGGAACGGAGCTGCTGTACGTATCGAGGCGCACCGGCACCGGCGACATCTGGGTGCTGCCGGTGGACGGGGGAAAACCCCGCCAACTCACCCGGGACGTCCGGGACGACGATTCCCCCGCCTGGTCGTCCAACGGGAAATGGGTGGCCTTCCGATCCACGCGGGGACGCCAGACCGACATCTGGATGGTTCCCGCCGCCGGCGGCACCGAGCTCCGGGTGACCGACGATGCCGCCGAAGAAAGCGGTGTGCAATGGGTCGGCAAGAGCTCCCGGCTCGCCTTCCAGACCACGACCGTTACCAGCGCGCTCTGGGCGGTGACGGTGGCGGACGGGAAGGAGCGGCAGGTTACCCCCGACTCGATCCGGGTAGGGAATTTCCGGGTGTCTCCCGATGGCGCCGAGGTGGTCTACCCGGTGCGCCGCGGGGGCGGGGTGAGTGATCTGCAGGTGGTGTCGCTGGCAGATGGCGCCCGGCGGACGTTGGTGACCGGCACGGCGGACAACTGGGTGTACGGCTGGTCTCCCGACGGCAAGACGATTCTCTTCGGGTCGAACCGCTCGGGGAACCAGGATGTCTGGACCATAAGCGCGACGGGGGGAGAGCCCCGCCAGCTCACCAACTGGGCAACTCAGGAGAATACAGCGGACTGGGCCCCAGACGGCTCCTCGGTCTACTTCATCTCGAATCGGGATGCGAAGATCGGCGATGTCTGGACCGTCCCGACCACCGGGGGCGAACCGCGGCGGGTCACGACGGTCGGCAACGTGAGCAACCTGGCCCAGAGCTCCACCAGCCCGGACCTGTTCGTGAATCTCATTGGCGGCCGGGCCGGCCAGCTCGTCCTCGCCAAGTTACGTCCGAACGGCACCTTGCAGACGCTCTGGGACCGGAGCAACGTCCTTGCCGTAGTGTCCCAGGATGGCATAATGCCCGGGGGCGATTCGGTGGCCATTTACGCCACTCTCCCGGGCGGAGGTCAGGGGGGCTACCTGATTTCCACCCGGACCGGCCAGGGTCGCGAGATTCTCGGGAAAGGCGACAACCCTGGTGATTTCTCCCCCGATGGCACCATGCTGTCCTATACTTTCGGCAATCCCACAGCCAATCTCGGAATCCTGAACGTGGAGGACGGTTCCACCCGCCGGCTCACCAATTCCCTGGAGGGGGTGGGTGCATACTGGTGGACCAGAGACAGCAAGACGATCGTGTTCAATCGGGTGGCGCCGCGGAGCCGGATCGCGACGGTGGATTTGACGAAGCTACTCGCCCGAGCGAAGTGACCGACCCACTCGCCGAGATGAGGCCGGCGTGAGCCCTGCCTTGAGCTTTCTCGATGCCGCCGCCTGCAACCCCGAGATCGCCCGCCCGTGAACCTCTATTGCGCATTGATAGCTTTTTAGCTATCATTGTGCCATGGTCACTAAGCTGTTGTCAAATAATGTCTTGTCAGACGCGAGGGCGCGCGCGGGCTTAAGCCAGCGGGCGCTCGCCCGGCGGGCCGGAACCGCCCAATCGGTCGTGGCTCGTATCGAGCTCGGAGCCACCAGCCCGACCACCGAAACACTGCAGCGGCTGGTAGATGCCGCCGGCTTCGAGCTCCGCGTGTCGCTCCAGCCCAAGCTGCTGCTCGACCCGCAGGAGCTGGACGACGTGCCGAGAATTCTCGGCCTCACGCCGGAGCAGCGACTTCGGGAGGTCGCGAACATCGATCGCTTCCTCGCTGCGGCCCGCCGTGGGTGACGGCGGTGCACCGCTCGATCCGGAAGCGCTGATCCGGACCTTTGCTAGGCACCGGGTGCAGTACGTACTGATCGGAGCCCTCGGCGCCCGGATGTACGGCTTCCCCAGGGTCACCGCCGATGCCGACGTCACCCCCGACCGAAGTCCCGCCAATGTCGAACGCCTGGCGGCCGCGTTGCGCGAGCTGGAGGCGAAGATCTACACCGAGACGGTGCCGGAAGGCCTGGCGTTCGACTGCACACCCGCGATGCTCGCCCGCGCGGAGACCTGGAACCTGACGACCCGGGCGGGGCGGCTCGATGTGGCGTTTCTGCCGGCGGGGACCGCGGGCTACGACGACCTCGCCCCCAGGGCGATACACTTCAGGGTATACGACGTGGACCTCGCCGTCGCGCGACTGGAAGACATCATGCGCTCCAAGATCGCCGCCGACCGGCCCAGGGATCGGCACGATGTCCTGATCATCCGGGAGATGCTGACCCGGCGGCCCCCTGAGGGCAAGACTTGATGGCGGACTCGCTTCAGCGGCTCAACGCCGCTCTCTCCGACCGCTACCGCCTCGAGCGGGAGCTGGGCCAGGGCGGGATGGCCACGGTCTATCTCGCGCACGATCTCAAGCACGACCGCGATGTCGCCATCAAGGTGCTGCATCCCGACCTCGCGGCGGCGCTCGGCGCGGAACGCTTCCTGAGCGAAATCAAGACCACCGCCCGGCTGCAGCATCCGCACATTCTCCCGTTGCTCGACAGCGGTGAAGCCGACGGGATGCTGTACTACGTGATGCCCTATGTCAGCGGGGAAACCCTGCGGACCCGGCTGGAACGGGAAAAGCAGCTCCCCATCGGCGACGCCCTCCGCATCGCGGCGGAGGTGGCCGACGCGCTGGCCGCCGCCCACGCCCTGGGCATCATCCACCGCGACATCAAGCCCGAGAACATCCTCCTGCAGGGGGGGCACGCCCTGGTCGCCGATTTCGGGATTGCCCTGGCCGTGCATCACGCCGGCACCGCGCGAATGACCCAGACGGGAGTGAGCCTGGGTACGCCGCAGTACATGAGCCCCGAACAGGCGATGGGTGAGAAGAACGTGGACGCGCGGGCCGACGTCTATGCGCTCGGCGCCGTCACCTACGAAATGCTGTGCGGCGAGCCCCCCTTCACGGGCAGCACGGTGCAGGCCATCGTCGCCAAGCTGATGACCGACCCGGCGCGCCCGCTCACCCAGCTTCGGAAGTCGGTCCCGCTCCACGTGGAAGCGGCGGTGCTGGCGGCCTTGGAGAAGGTGCCGGCGGACCGAGTGCCTAGCGCGGCGGCGTTCGGCCAGGCGCTGGGCGATGCGACGTTCACCACGCGGGGCGCGCCCACGGGAGCTCGGCCCCGAACGCAGGCGGGATCCGCCGGGTCGAGGCGGGCGCTTCTGGTCGCCGTGGCGTTCAACCTGCTGCTGGTGGCGGGCGCGCTCTTCCTCTGGGCGCGAAGGCCGGCGCCGCCTTCGACCAGCCGCCAGCACGTGCTCCTGTGGCAGCACGCCATCCCGTACCCCCTCGCCCCCGGGGCGCGGTTCGTCGGGAGCCAGGCGGCGATCGCGCCGGACGGGTCGAGCATCGTCTTCACCGATTCCACCTCCGGTGGCTACCGGCTGATGCGCAAGCTGGGCGATGCCGGCGAGGCGACCCCGCTCGCGGGGACCGAAGGGGGGGTCTCCCCGTTCTTCTCGCCCGACGGCAAGTGGGTCGGCTACGTCACGCTCGACAACAGGCTCAAGAAGGTCCCGGTAACGGGGGGAGGCTCGGTCACCCTGGCCGAGGACATCAACCCGGATTACAAGACCGGGGCATGGCTGGACGACGGCACCATCGTCTACGGCGACAATGCGGCGGTTCCCTTGAGCAGGATTCCCGCGGCGGGTGGCCCCGCGGTCCGGCACGGCCCGCCCAACCGGCTGGGATTCGCGTTCACGCTGGCACCGCTCCCCGGGAGCCGCGGCTTTCTCTTCACCGCCTGCCCAGGGAACTGTTCCCTCGCGTCGAACGTGTACGTCTACGACTTCGCGGCGGACAGCGCGCGCGAGCTGGTGCGTGGCGCAGCGGGGGTCGCGTACTCGCCCACCGGGCATCTGCTCTACACCAGCCGAGAGGGCGGGCTCTACGCCATGGGGTTCGACGCCCGGCGGCTGACAGTCACGTCGGGCGCCGTCCCCATCCTCGAAGACGTCGAGCCGGCCAGCTTCACCCTCTCCGCCTCGGGGGAGGCGATCTATTCGACCGGTTCCGCGGCCCGGAGCCAGGCGGAGCTCGTGTGGGTGACGCGGGACGGCCGCACCGCGCCGTATGATTCGACCTGGAAGGGCCGCTTCGAGTATCCGAAGCTGTCGCCGGACGCGACGGAGCTGGCGGTGAGCGTGCGTGACAAGACCACCGACCTCTGGATCCGCCGCGCGAACGGCGCGCGGGAAAAGGTCAGCGCCGACGGCGCCGCCAATTGGCGCGCGTCGTGGTTCCCCGACGGGCACGTGCTGACCTTCGTCTCCGTCCGGAACGCCGAGGTTTCGAACGACGTCGTGGTGTACAAGGTGGCGACCGACGGGAGCGCCCGGCCGGAGCTGCTCCAGCAGGAGCACTGGGGTGTCTGGGAAGCCGAGGTGTCCCCGGACGGCCAGTGGCTGGTGCTGCGGATGGATGAGGAGGGGGGCAACTCCAACTTACGGTACCGGCGCCTTACCGGCGACACGACGCTCCGGCCGCTGCTGGTCGATCCCAGTTTCGATCTCTCCATCGCGCTCTCGCCCGACGGCCACTGGCTGGCTTACACCACCAACGAGACCGCGGGGCAGTACGAGGTGTACGTCTCGTCATTTCCCGACATGAACTCGAAGCGGATGGTGTCGAGCGGGGGCGGGACCGAACCGCGCTGGTCCCGGAACGGCCGCGAGCTGTATTACGTGAGCGGAGGCCGGCTGATGGCCGTCGCGGTGCCGCCGGGGCCCTCGTTCAGTCCGGGCCGTCCGGAGGCGCTCTTCTCCGTGGAGGGGTACCGCCGGGCCCGGAACCACCAGCAGTACGACGTGGCGCCGGACGGGCGCTTCGTGATGATCCGCGAGGCCCCAGGAGGCTCCGGGGCGATACACGCCGAGCATTGGCTCGCGGAGCTCCTGGCCAAGGTCAACCGGTGAGCACGGCGGAAGAACGTCTCGTCAGCGCGCTGGCGGACCGCTACCGCATCGAGCGCGAGCTGGGGGGCGGCGGGATGTCGCGCGTCTGGCTGGCCACCGAGACGGCGCTGGACCGGCAGGTCGTCATCAAGGTCATTGCCCAGGAGCTGACCGAGGGCCTGAGCGCCGAGCGATTCACCCGCGAGGTGCGGCTGGCCGCGCGGCTGCAGCAGGCCAACATCGTTCCTGTGCTGAGCGCCGGAACCGCTGCCGGTCTCCCGTACTACACCATGCCCTACGTGCGGGGGGAATCGCTCCGGGCCCGCCTGGCCGGTGGGCCGCCATTCAGTGTGGCGGAGTGCGTCAACATCCTCCGCGACGTGGCCCGCGCGCTGGCCTACGCGCATGGCGAGGGCATCGTCCACCGGGACATCAAGCCCGAGAACGTGCTGCTCTCGCACGGCACGGCGGTGGTGACCGACTTCGGCATCGCCAAGGCGTTGAGCGCCGCGCGCACCCAGGACGGCGGTGCCGTCGCCACCCTCACCCAGGCCGGCGGCACCATCGGCACCCCGGCCTACATGGCGCCGGAACAGGCGGTGGGAGAGTCGGTCGACCATCGTGCCGATCTCTATGCCTGGGGCCTCATCGCCTACGAGCTGCTGTCGGGCGCACATCCCTTCGGCCGACATATCACGCCCCAGCAACTGATCACCGCGCACCTCACCGAAGCCCCGGCGCCTGTCACCGGAAGGAATCCCGCCGTGCCGCCGGCGCTGGCGGCGCTGGTGATGCAATGCCTGGAGAAAGATCCCGCCCGACGTCCCGCCTCCGCCGCCGTTTTGCTGACCGCGCTCGATACCGTGGCGACGCCCGCGCCGTCGCAGGAAAGGCCGGCGGTCCGGTCCCCCCGACGGCGGCGGATCGAACTCCTCGTCGCGGCGGTGGTGATCGCCGCGGCCATCATCGTTTGGGCGTTCACAGCCCGCAAAGGCGCCGGCCCGACGGGCGCGGTGGCGGAGCAGTCTCTCGCGGTGCTCCCTCTCGCGAATCTGAGCGGCGACAAGGCCGACGACTATTTCGGCATCGGCCTCGCGGAGGAGGTGACCCGGGCGCTCGCCCAAAATGGCGTGCGGGTGATTGGGCGGGTGAGCGCTGCGGCGCTCGCCGCCAAGGGGCTCGACGAACGGGCGATCGCGAAGGAACTCGGCGTCTCCCTCCTCCTCACCGGCACCGTGCAACGCGCCGAGGGGCAGGTGCGGATCAACGTCTCCCTGGTGTCGGCCGCCGACGGTTCGGTGCGCTGGACCGAGAAGTATGACCGCCCCCTCGCCAACGTGTTCGCGGTGCAGGATGAGATCGCCCGAACCGTCGCGACCACGTTGTTAGGCTCGCTCGGCCGGTCCTCTTCCACGCCTGCCGCGCGAACCGAGACCACCGACCCCGAGGCACATGCCCTCTTCCTGCAGGGGCGGGTGCTCTTCAACCGGCGCGGCGCCCCGCAGCTGCACCAGGCGATCGCCCTCTTCGAACGCGCCGCGGCGCGCGATCCGAAGTACGCCCGGGCGCAGGCGTCGCTGGCGATGGCGCTCGCGGTGCTCCCCGCCTACGTGCAGGACAGCACGCCGGAGATTCTGGCCGGCGCGATCGCGGCGGCGAACCGGGCCATCGCGACCGATTCCACGATCGCCGAATCGTACGCTGCGCTGGGTTACGCCTACTCGCTGATGGGAGAGATCGGCCGCGCCGAGGGAAACTTCCGGCATGCCCTGGCACTCGACTCCACGCTGGCGACCAGCTGGGGGTGGTACTCACTGCTCTCGGGGCGGCTCGGGGAATACAAGGCGGCGCACGAGGAGGCGGCGCGGGCGCGCCAGCTCGAGCCGGCCTCCATGATCGCGCGGGTCTGGGAGTCGCAGATCCTGATGAATGAGCGGCGATTCAAGGAAGCCGATTCGGTGGCCAGCACCACCATGGCGATGGATTCGACCTTTATGCTGGCATGGTCGTGGCGGGAGAACGCGCTCCTGGCGATGGGGAAGGTCCCCCAGGCGCTCGCCCTCCTCGAGCGCCACGTCGCCCTCCTTCCCCCCGGCCGGCCGGAGGAGGTCCACGGCACCTACGCCTACGCGCTGGCGGTGGCGGGGCGGGTGAAGGAGGCGCGCGCGATGGTCGACACGATCCGCGCGCGATCGGGGGGCACGCTCCCCGCGACCGGGGCCGTCGCCGCCGCGCTCGAGGAGCTCGGCGATCACGCCGCCGCGGTGGATCTCCTCGGCCGGGCGATCGAGCGGCATGACACCTGGCTGGTGCAGTTTCCGATGGTCGCGCGGTACGACCGGCTGCGCAGGGACCCGCGGGCCGCGGCGCTCCTGGCCAGGCTGGGGACGAGGTGACCGGCGCACGCCCATGAGTGGCATGGCCCCGGCCGTGCAGCGGGCCGACGTGGCGATCGGCTCGCTCGGCAAGTGACGCACGTCGCCAACGGAGCTCCCATGCCAATCTCGACGCGTTTCTGGTTCCTCGCCGGCAGCGCGGCCGCGTCCGCGGCGGCGGCGCTCGTGGCGGCGTGCTCCAGCTCGACGGCGCCGAGCACCAGCGGGCTCGCCGCCTGCGGGGCCGGCACCCTACTCAGCGTCTCACCGGTCGCCTACACGGATATCCGTGAGCTGGCCCCCCTGGGAAACCTCAACCCGCCCGGGCATGTGTTCCCGACCGACCACATGTACTTCTATCCGCCGATCGGGCAGGCGTTTCCGGTTGTGGCCCCAGGGAACATCCGGGTGACCAACGTGATCCTGCAAAAGCGCACCGGCGGCGGCGTGGCGGAGTTTGACGACTACGGGCTCGACTTCTCCTCCTGCCGGACCCAGCACTTCTGGTTCGGCCACATTGCCTCGCTCTCCACCGGGCTCAGCGCGAGCATCGGCGCCCTCGGCGGCTCGTGCAATGCCCCATATCAGACCGGAGGCTACACGTATCAGCGATGCGAGAAGTCAGTGAGCGTTGATCTCACCGCCGGGGTGGCCATCGGGTCCGCGGGAGGACCGCTCGAGGGAGCCCTCGACCTCGGCGCCTTCGACGACGAGGCGCCGGCGCTCGCCTATGTGAATTCTTCACGGGTGTACACTCAGAGCGGTCTCCAAACAGTATGCCCGGTGGACTATTTCGTGGCAGGAGTCCGTGACGCGCTGCGGCAGAAGATTGCGGCCAACGGGATCCATCGTACCGTCGAGCCGGTCTGCGGCACCGTGATGCAGGACGTCGCGAATCGCGCCCAGGGACGCTGGTTCTTCGACGCAACGGATCACGAGGATCCCCACCTGGCCTTGGTGCATCAAAACTGGAATCCGGGCATCGGCGCCATGTCGATCGGAACCTCATTGCCCGGAACCGGGCCGACGGTCTTGGTGTTCGCTCCGGTTCAGGCCGGCCGCGTCAATCTCGACTTCAGCCAGGTCAGCGCCGATGGCAACATCTATTGTTATCAGTTCACGAACTCGGGGAGCCGGGTATTCCTCCAGCTGGTCTCCACCGGGGCCGTCAAGCTGCAACTGGCCGGGTCG